>JAGQOY010000082.1 GCA_020427005.1 Planctomycetales bacterium | reverse complement strand
GCTGGGCACATTCCCTCGCTGACGCTTCGGGTTACTTTTTCAGCAGCCTGCTAAAGAGCGACAAGAAATATGAGAACTGATCGTCTGACCACCGGCCTACCAGCGCTCGACCGAGCCTTAGGTGGCGGCCTGTTGCCTGGCAGCCTAACCATGATCGTCGGTGCGACAGGTATCGGCAAAACACAACTAGGTTTGCATTTCTTGCATGCAGGGCTTGAAGCCGGCGAACCATCCACTGCAATTATCGATTTATCTAGTCGGGGTGATTCTCAGAATCATCAAGGATATTGCTCCGACTTGTTTGAGCGGCAATTATCAGTGGCCTCTCTGGATGAATTGCTTGAAAGTCATTTTTCTAGTGCTTCCTACAGCCCTGAAACTCTGCCCCACACGGTTTTGAAATTCTTGGGATACAGCGGTCATCGCGTGCTGCGCAGCCAACTTGACGTCGATCAATGGCACGCATGGCAGTCCGAATTGAATCGACGCATGCCCGTTCTATTTCGGTTCGTGTACCAACACCTAATGCACGGCACTCGCCGGTTTGTCGTTGATGGAATCGAGCCAATCGATGACCCAAGTGAATCACTGCAATTGGATCTGTTAGAGTTGATCTACCATCGCATGTTGCGTCAGGAACATGATTGGCTAGCTCGCGAAGTTTTGCGGGAGAAATATCGCGAGAATGAACACTTGGTTCAGCAACATGCCTACGATCATCGACAATCGGCTGCTGTCGTGTTGGTCACGACTAAGCAATCCATGTTGGAACAATTGATTGCGGAACCACTAGCCGACGGGGATTTGGCCGCTGGAGCTAACACGGTCCTGTTGCTTGGTCGCAGATTTCAAAAGAGCGAAATGCAACGCGGACTGTACGTAGCCAAACACCGCGGTAGTTTCGCCGATTCTCGCATCATTGACTTTGCGATCACTGATCGTGGTCTTCAGATCGCTGATTAACGTAGCAGAAACAAATGCTAGCGTATCCACTCGAGCCAAATTCTGGCTGAATTTCGGGACCGACCATGGATTCGGTAACAATCACTCTTGATGCAGAATGGTCCAAATGCATACACGTATTTTAATAGTAGCCACACCGCACAAGTGACTGAAAACACGATCTCATGAAGATTCATTGTTTCTAGTTCCGTGGCGGTGTACGACACGGCAATTAGCTTAAGGTAGTTCTGACGGAACTTAGCCATGCGCAAACGAGACCACCAAGCTTCAAATTGGATTGTAGACTTCGTTAGTCGCGATGGTTTGCAAGTTTCACTGTCAGTATTGGTCAGTGTTTTATTACCTGCCAATTTGTTGGCTCAGCGTCGTTTGATCCCTGGGGATGGCCAACTACAGGTTTCGAGCTTACCGCCACCTCCAGCAGTTGTTCCCGGATCAACTTTGCCAAATGAAAGCCTGCTCGCGGGAACGCAGAGCGATGCCCAAATTGCAATTCAAGGACAGTCGTCGGCAAAGTCGCAAAACACGATCTTCAACGCTACTAGCCCGGTGCCACCCAAGCAACCAGACGCTGGCCCGACGATCAATGACAGATCCATACCTACAGAATTATCTATTCCTCCATTGCCTCAACTCCACAACGCAGCGCAGGCGTCTGGCAACTCGACGGCAAGTACGCTACTCCAGACCAGTCAGAAAGCCCCTTCCGGTCAGGGAACGACGGTACGTCAAGTTTCACATGCGCTAATGGTGGATGCTCTATTTGAGACTGAAGAATCATCGCCCAGCAAGGAATTTGGCGCCGGGGAGTTGATCGCTGTGGTGGGAGACGAGCATATTTTGGCAGGCGACATGTGGTCGATTGTCGAACCAATCTTAGAAGAAAACAAAGATCGAATTTCTGAAAGTCAATATGACGAGGCGCGCCGCAGCCTAACGCGTCGCGTACTGACGCAGTATATCGAAATCAAGGCCATGTATCAGGAGTTCATACGCGAGACTGCAGGCAGCAATTCTCCGAAAGAGATTGAGGAGATGAAGCGCAACATCAGTACCAGGGCCGGGAAATTGTTTTTTGACCGACAAGTTCCGGTACTTTGCCAGCGGTACGGGATAGAGGATCAAAGTATCGCCAAACTTGAAGAAAAACTCCGCGAGAAATCACTGTCGCTACTGACAATGCGTTCCCAATTTATCGAACAGGCACTTGCCTCTGAGCTAGAACGAAAAATACCAGAATCGTTTGAAATCAGTCGTGATGAGCTATGGGCAGAATACAAAAAAAACGAGCAACGTTGGAACATACCAGCTCGTGCGCGCTGGCGTCAACTATCGGCGAGTTTCAGTGGACGAACACGCTCGGAAGCAGACCAAATGATCCGCCGCATGGGAGACGAAATATTCCTTGGTGGTGCTCCATTTGAAGCGGTGGCCAAAGCAAACTCCGAGGGCTTAACCGCCCAAGACGGAGGCAAATACGATTGGACCTCCGTGGGCAGTCTAAAGTCCAAGGCACTCGAACAAGCAATTTTTACTCTGCCTCTGGGAGAATTGAGCGGCATTATCGAAGATGAACTAGGTTTTCACATTATCGAAGTTCTTGAACGAGAAAATGGCCACATAAGAAATTTTGCGGACGCTCAAGCGGATCTGCGCCAAGAATTGTCGGATCGACGGCGAGCAGAGGAGGTTAGAAAATTCAGAGAGCAGATACTTCGACGCACTCCCATCTGGACTCTATGGCCTGAGGATCTACAGGACATTCCCGGTGTAACTCCGCGTCCGCTCACCCAGGCTACCAGCGGCTAGCAGAAACAACGCACCGATTTGAGATGAGGCCATCTGCCGCTCCCTGGTGATCGTGGGCTTAGCTTGCACCTGACTGCTCGCTCGGACAAGCACTCCAGTGTGCCATGACTCTAAATAGACGGCAATTCAACTTAGCACAAGTTTTTGCATTCCTAACTGGCACCTATACGGGAATGCTCTTGACCGATATTGAAAAAACTGCGAAACGGCAGTTGGGTGGGCAGACGAAATTGCAGTTATCACTACTTTGCTCAATTTGCACGGACACCTAAGATGCCGTACGGAATGTACCTTTCTGCTGCCGGCGCCAATGCTCAAAGCCATCGGTTGGATGTGATCAGCAACAATCTTGCCAACGTCAACACCACGGGATTTAAACCACATATGTCGATGATCCAAAGTCGACATGCGGAGGCGATTGAAGAGGGTGAGGCAGCGGGTGGGATGGGTACCATTGATGATATCGGTGGAGGTGTGATCATTCGGCCCAACGAAACTCAGTTTATGCAGGGCCCAATTCGCCAAACTGGCAATCCTACGGATATGGCGATCTCCGAACCCAATAGTTTCTTTGTGGTGCAACGCGGAGATCAACAACTCCTAACTAGAGCAGGAAATTTCTTATTTGACTCCCGCGGCCAACTAGTCACAACTCATGGCGATCCTGTGTTATCCACAGGTGGCGCCCCTATTACGATCGACCCGTCTCAGCCATACCAAATTGGAGACGATGGAGTCGTCACGCAGGCTGGCAATCGACAGTCAGTTATGCTGGCGCGGCCACCGGCGCCCGGTGACCTTTCCCGAGTAGGGGACAATCTCTATCAATCTTTGACTCGCATCGATACCGTACCCACTCAGTTGCGGGCCATTAAGAGTGGAGCCATCGAAGCCTCGGCTGTTGAGCCTACTGGCACAATGATGCAGTTGATTGAAGCGACTCGCATGTACGAAGCAAATGTGCGAATGATTCAAAATCAAGATCAGGTCATGGGGCAGTTGATCAGTCGCGTGCTACAGGGTTAACGGGATAACTTCGTAACAGAAACAGCCAAACTCTCATTCAAACGATATAAGGATCGCCGATGAGCGTACAGACGTTATACACGGCCGCAACGGGCATGGATGCCATGCAAACGAAGTTGGATGTGATCGCCAACAACCTGGCTAACATCAATACTACGGCCTTCAAGAAGGACCGGGCCAATTTCGAAGATCTACTGTATCGCAACGAGATGTATCCCGGAATGCTGGATGCCAATTCGCAACCCACCCCCACGGGCATTCAAGTCGGATTGGGAACCCGAGTTCAGAGCACTCAGAAAGATTATCGCCAAGGTGCGATCCAAGAGACAGGGCGAGAATTGGATATCTCGATTGAGGGCGTCGGTTTCCTAGAAGTGCAGGATCCCATCACGCAATCGTCGGTCTATACGCGTTCAGGAAATTTGGACATCAATTCAAACGGACAACTAGTCGTTGGATCGGCTCAGACAGGCCGTATCGTTCAACCCCCCACCACCATTCCACAAGATGCAACCAATATTGTAATTGGCCCGACCGGCCAGATTATGGTTCGGCAAGTGGGCACAAATGAGTTGCAACAAGTCGGCCAACTTCAACTGGCTCAATTCATTAATCCGGATGGACTGCTAAAGGTCGGTGAGAATATGTATCTGCCTACCGACGCAAGCAATGCAGCCTTGCAAGGTCCTCCCGGTACAAATGGTCTGGGTGTATTGAGGCAGGGAACGTTGGAAGCTTCCAATGTAGAACCTGTGCAAGAACTAATTGACCTGATCACAACGCAACGCGGGTTTGAATTGAATTCACAGGCTGTTCAAGCGGGTGACCAACTGTTGCAGATTATTTCAAACCTTCGTAGGTAACATTGAAATGGGTCTTAATTCCGCGAAGTTTCTTATAGCCGGTTTCTTAGTCGCTCAGTGGCTGAGTTTGAGCATTGCGGCTGGAGCTGAGTTGACGGTTATTCGGTTCCGGGATAATCCACACACGGATCGGTCAGTGGTCTATGTGTCTGATCTCATCGAAATAGTATCTGGAAACAGCCTGACACTTGAAAAGTTGCTCGCCGCACCACTTGGACCTGCGCCAAGGCCAGGTGGTAAGCAAGATTGGCTAGCCCAAGATATTCTCGAACATCTAGCTCTGCGTGGTATCCGTACAGAAACCATTTCTTGGACTGGAGCCACTGCAATTCAATTGACACACGAATCGGTACCGCAAGTTCGTCAGCCCGAGATCCCCAGATCGCAAGACATTCACCCCAGGCGAATAGAACAAGCTACAAGGATATTGCAACAGTCGCTCGCCGATTTCTTGACGCTTCAAAGCGGCGAAAAAAACGATTGGCGCATGAATTTCCGACTTCCCCTACAGTATGTGTCCGCACTTCAATCTCGATCAAACATAGTCAGTATTTCCGGTGGAGAAGCACCGTTTATCGGAACACAAGATTTCGTCATAAAATTGCAGACTTCGTCTCTGGCTCAATCCCAGGCGTTCGAATTCAGCCTGCCGGTGGAGGTTAGTCTACCACCGATGATAGTGGCCGCCGTCAACCCAATACGTCGCGACGAAGTGTTGAAAGCAAGATTGCTAAAGTACATACCCCTTCCCGAAAGTCTGAGTAAAGACGAGTCCAGTTATTTCACACAGATGGATGAGTTGATCGGCAAACGACTTAGGCAAAGCCTGAGCACTAATCAACCCATACCGCGCCAACACATTGGTGAACCACTTGTAATTCAACGCCAGGAGATGATTGAAGTGGAATCCGTCGCAGGGCAGGTAACCGTCCGAACTCAAGGGAAGGCTATGGAGAATGGCGCGGTTGGAGATCTAATCTCCGTCGAATTAATACCTGCGCGAGAAAAAATTTATGCCACCGTCGTTGGCCCCCTGCGCGTTCGCGTTTTAGCCGTGTCATCTCGAACCGCGACTGAGAATTCCAGCATACGCTATTAATCGGAGATTTCGCGTGCGTAACTACCGTATAACGTTGGCAATCATGCTAGCAAGCCTACCATGGTCTTCAAATTCAGCCGCCCTAGGACAAAACAGTAGTCTTTTCCAGACACCTGCTCACACTCAATTGGTATCTCAACCGATTTCTGAACAGAATCCTCCGCGATCAGGGAATTTAGATTTTCTCTCGCAGGATACTTCGGCTGCCGGCATTCAGCCGGGGCCCTACTATGCATCGCCTTTTTATCAACCACCGCCTAGAGCTAGAATCCTTAAGCTTCATGACATCATTAGCATCCGCGTCGACGAGACAACTCGCATGAGTTCCGATGGAATTGCCAACCAACGCAAGAACTCAGTATACGAGTCAGCATTGACGGATTGGATCCGCTTAGATGGGTTATTCACTGTAAAACCAACTCCGATGTCAGATGGTGAACCAACGATCGGGAATACACTGAATCAGACCTCGCGGGCCAACTCATCTTTAACAACCCGTGAGTCTTTGACTTTTAACGTGGCGGCGGAAATCGTCGAAATACGCCCCAACGGACGCGTAGTTCTCGAGGCGCACAAGACCATTACTAACAACGACATGCGTTGGCAAATATCGCTTTCCGGTGAATGCGAAGATAAAGCTATCGGACCTGACAGTGTCGTGCTTAGCCGAGATCTACTCGATTTGCGAATCGACAAGAAAGAATCTGGACAAGTCCGGGATGGCTATCGTCGTGGATGGTTCAGCGAATGGATGAATCGCTTGCAGCCGTTTTAGTGAGGCAAGCCATTTTTTTTCCCAATGCCAACTAACCATATTGCAGAGAGATATTTTGTTTTTTTAAGTTCAAGCGAAACCAGCACTAGAACAATTCTTCTTTGCCAGAGGAAGCTGAAAGACTAGTGTCCGGGGAGTGGCAACAAAAATGCATGTTTTGAAGCTGCAAAAATTCAACTTACCCTCCCGATTTTTGGGAGGGTCGACCGTATTACGGTCGGGGAGGGTAGCGATTCCCCACTCCGCAGACTAAAGGCAACAAACACACTTCAAAATGCCCTCTCCGCTCGTTCCTCGCGACTCCCAGGGGGCATTGGTACCTACACATTGTTCAAAGGCTTTTACTTACCTTCCCACGGGAGGGTCGGGAACGAGTTTACGAGTTTCCGGGGGGGGGCGGTAAAGTGAGGATAACTTGCAAATCGTTTTCGGAGCCCTGAAGTTTCGTTCCTCAACTTCGACTCTTGCCAAGGAGGGTTAGAGATTTGTGTGGATACCAATGCCAAGTGGGAGAGTGAAGAGCGGTTGTTAATGCGTGCGGAGATTAAGGATTCTTAGATTCGGTCTTAAGGACTCGTTGTCTTATGAACAGAACTGTTTTCGGACTATTGCTGACAGCTTTATTTTTTCATAGCACGGTGCATTGGACTTTGGCCGATGAGCATCTAAGGTTGCGCGATATTTGCCGTCTAAAAGGGCAGGAAAAAAACACGCTCCAAGGCCTGGGACTAGTCGTGGGCTTGAAGGGGACTGGCGATAGTAAGTTGAATCCGACCTCTCGAGCTTTGGCGCGTATGATGCAGGTCATGGGCAGCAATATCGCCGCCGATAGCCAAGGATTTCCCGATATTTCAGAATTGGAAGGAACTGGTAACGTCGCTTTGGTTATGGTTTCGGCCGATATTCCACCAGCCGGTGCACAGCAGGGAGATGCCCTGACTTGCTCAGTGAGCGCCATCAACGCCAAAAGTCTAGAAGGCGGTACTCTCATGGTGACACATATGTTGGGTCCCCGAGTAGATCAACCGACAATTTATGCCCTGTCTCAAGGGCAGATCTCCATTCCCAATTTGGCCGTTCCCACCAGTGGCATGATCTATCAGGGATGCAAGATGGAACGTACGGTGGCCAATTCATTTACTTGGGAAGACAAGCTTACGCTCATCATCGATCAAGATTTGGCTAGCTTCTCGACTGCCGTGGACATTGAAGATCAAATCAAGCAGTTGATGCAGTCATCCAGTGGTGACTCACGCGGCGAGGGGGTTGTCCATGCTCTCGATCAATTGTCCGTTGAAGTTACCATTCCGCAACACTATCGAGAAGCTCACAATGAAGTGCAGTTCGTTGCCATTTTGTTGGATATGCCGCTTAACAATATCAAGAAAAAGAAGAGTGTCGTCATCAATGAGGTCGAGGGGGTGATCGTACTGGGAGAAGACGTACTGATTAACCCGGTAGTCATCAACCACAAAAATCTTGCCATACAAGCCAATGCCGGACCTGGCGGTTTTGTAGGAGTCGATACCAGTAGCCCAGCTCCCTTGAAACCGAAGCTAAAGAATCTTGTCGATGCTTTGAATGCACTGAACGTATCGACCGAAGACAAAATTGCCATTATTCGAACCCTAAAACGCAATGGCGATATTTATGGTGAAGTGCTTTTTGAGTAGCCCCTACGCCCACCGCATTGCAATCCTAGACCTCCCAAGCTTCCTGTAGACGATTCCATTTCCGAGACCATTCATTTGAATCGCACCTGCTGAGATTACCATGTCGATTTCCTCCACCCAAAGCATCTTGACTAATCCTGCGTTTTTCGGCGAACAAGCAGTCAAGAATGGAACCGCCGCCGATAGACTGACATCATCAATTCCAGAGACCCACTCGCCTGCCGACTCGGAGGATCTGAAAACAGCATTCCAGGATTTTGTTGGTCAAACTTTTTTTTCGGAGTTGATCAAATCCATGCGCGCGACACAGCAGCCGGCTGCCTACTTTCACGGAGGCCGAGCTGAGGAGATCTTTCAGGGGCAGCTAGATCAGATTTTTTCAGAAGAGTTGAGTGACTCGAGTGCAGACAAGATCGCAAACCCTATGTTCGAGTTGTTCCAATTGTCGCGACAGCGATAAAAAAATCCCAGGTGCTAATAAACAGAACCTGGGATCATCAACTTGTAAATCAACAGCTGTAGGCTCTTTGCCTACTCTTGAGATTGCGCGGGTTCCTGGGCATTTTCTCCAAATGTGAAAATGATTCCACTCGATCGACCAGAATTTTGATTGTAACTATATTCTGCGTCCAGAGCCTTTTCGATTCTCTTCGAAGCATCCACTAAGTGAGCCCGAGTGTAGACGTCGATTGTCTTTGATTCTAAGCGTTTGTCGATTTGTGTTTTCAAATTCTGCAATTCCAGCACGCACAAATTTGAAATGGCTTTTTGGGCCGCTTGACCGCTGCTGGCAGAAAAGCTCAGGTCTATCAATCGATCCATGTGCTCTTCCTGCAAATTGCGGCGCAGACTACTGATCATCGGCGCGCGATCCGTGAACTCTTTGTTAACATCACCTTCAAGCTCTTGCCAGATTTCCTTCGAAATTGTGCTCAACAACTCTGGCAACGTAAGCGCTTCTTGGTCAGCAGGAATACGGAACTCGTTGTCATAAACGTGCCGCAACGTGGTGGGATTCATAAGCTGAGTCAATGCCGAGGATTGCATTGAAAGAATTCTATCGTGAACTGGCCAAGCTGGGTCATCTGAAAATCGACGATCAAAGAAGTCAAGCATCAGACGACTGAGAAGATCCGGTGACAAAGCATAGGCTTCGTCCTTGAAATTGGAGCTTAGAACAAATTGTAGCGCAGCCCGTTGTTGAGCCACAGGGACAACTTCAATCGGTAACCGATCATTGGGATCACCTTTCTTGTCACGGTTAACAAAAGCGCCGCCGATCCAATTTGTCATCATGGAAGTAATGCGCCCTTGAAGACCCAAAGTTAACTCGTAGCCTTCGCGTGCCTTCTTCCAACTGTCTCCGTTTTTCACGTAATCGGATAATAAACGCTTGCGGAATCTCTCGATCAGCAACGTTTGCTCTTTAGCGAAATCCAGTGGATCCTTGGCGAAGTCATATCGTCTGGCTAGCGGGTCTGGGCCACCCGTATCTTCATCAGTAGCGAATGCCAATTCTGGTTCACTAACGCGAGCCAGAATAGGTTTCAAGTCCTTATCGAATGTATAGCCATATTCGATAGCCCAATAATCGTAAGGGCCGATATCAATCATTCCGTAGTCACCTTGGACTTCACCAGCCACCACGCGATAGTTGATAGGCAGATAGTCCATCACGCTTCCAGCAAAGGCCTTCTTCTCTTTTAACTCAGGGGAGTTGATCTCCTTCAGAGAAAAAATACTACTGGCTTTGAAATTGTGCCGCAGGCCAAGTGTATGACCGACTTCGTGTGCCACAAGATCAGCCAACAATGGCCCAATGAACGACTCCGGCATGCCATCCAACATGGGCTCTTCGGGCTTTTTGGGTTCATCTTTCTTCGGATCGTCTTTCTTGTCACCATCCTCTGGCTTTTCGTCTTCCAACATATTCATGGTGACCAACATGCGCATCATGGATGTGTCGATACGGCGTCCTTGTGCTGCAAGGCACAAACCGTTGACTTGACTGGTACGCCCAAACAATCCGTCAAAGGGATCATCGCCCAATAGCTTGGTTTTCAGTTCTCCCGCGTAGGTACCAGCATTCGGTGAAGCCGCCTGTTGACGCAACTTGGATTCTATGGCCAGTCGTTGACTGGGTTGTGCAAAACGGACTCGCGGATCCCAATTCGGATGTTCAGACAACCAGGTAAGAGTTTCAGCGCTCATTCCGTCCAAAGCAATCAGAGGCATGTAGTCCTGGAACTGCTCGTTGAAATGACGAATCCACCCATCTGTCAAAATGATGTCGGCATCTAAGATTTGTCCAGTCTCGGGATGCACACGACTTGGCCCAATGGCGGTTCCAATATCGTTATTTAACCATCGTATGAAGTTGTATCGCACATCCTCTGGATCAAGGTCCATGTAGGCCTTCGTGGCCTTATCCTGGTAATGAACTTGGATGGCGTCACTCAAGCCAACTCGTTCAAATGCCTTGTTCCAATATTCAACTCCAGCCTTGATCCAACGGCGATAACGCACGGGCGTTGTGTGCTCCAAGTAAAACTGTATTGGCTCAAGTGGAGGTGAGACCTTCAACGACGGATCACGCTTTTGCAAGTGCCAACGATTAATAAAATTCACATCAACCGTGTCGTCCTCGTACTTGCCGTAATCAGAATACGAGGTAGTAAAATAACCGATGCGTTGGTCGGCCTGGCGAGGCGAGTAGCCAGTGTTTTGAGGTAATTCGCTAACCGAATAATACAGCGTTTGCAGAGTCCCTGAGGTGCTGGGTAATTCAAACGCAAGTTCGATATTCTGAGGGAATACTTTGTTCTTTACCAACTTGGCCAAGGACGGATTGGTAGTTCTTCCTGAACCTCCAAAAAACGTCGAGGCGTTTCCTACAAACAATTGATCTCCGTCAATAACTGGTCCACCGCGAGGTGACATGGTTATGATCGGCAAGTCCAGCAGTACTCGTCCCGTAAACAGTCGGTCTACCGAATCCTTGGACTCGCGATCACCCCCAGAACGAATCGACGTGTTGGGCTCGATCAGAGCTAGGCGTTTGTTGTACTGCCGCCATTGAACGTAGTAATCGCCAGCCTGTAACCCAGCAAAAACTTGACCACTAGCAACCGTAACACCAATAAAGTACTTCTTGCTAGGATCAGCAAAGTTCTTGGGCAACTCAATCAGCAGCTGCCCCTCTTTCTCATTGACGTAGAGTTCGTACATGGCCCGAGAGTCGGTCGGAGGTTCTACCTTTGTAAAACCTTCGATGACCTTTTCAAAAGGTGGGTAATCCGCGCCTTGCACGACCGACGTGGAAAGCGAGTTGCCCAACAGCGTTATCACCAGCAGTGACCAAATGAAACGTGAAGTTTGCCAGCGCATAAGCGTTAGACCTTTCTTATTACATTAAGGAAAATTGCCCGCCAAACTCGAAAACAAGCTTTTGCTTCAATTTCCATACTTCGCCAAATCTACGTCTAGTAAGAGGTAGCTCGTGACCGATCTGGCGTTGGCTTTCCACTTCGAGGGTAAGTCTTATTCGTGCCTCCGAGTTGCTTTCCCTGCGGACTGTCCTTGATTTAACGATTATTCTGGCCAAGGACGATGGTTGGGAGCCGGAAAAGTCACGCGGGGCAAACGGTAGGGGGGGAACCTAGAGCCTGCGAGTAGAAGCGGTTCTGCAAGCCTAAGGTCCCTAATATATTAGTCGCTCCGACAGAAATTTACCATTATACCAAGGCTACCTGAATCCCCCATTCAAGCAATTCAATCCCGTCCCGTCTCCCCGTCTCCTACCTCCCGTCTCCTGCCTCCCGCCTCCTGCCTCCTGCCTCCTGCCTCCTGCCTCCTGCCTCCTGCCTCCTGCCTACTGCCTCCTGCCTACTGCCTACTCAACTTCATCCACGGTGCCTGGCCAATCATCTTTCAAAAGGCGGGACAACGAGCGATCCTTTAGTATTTTTCCTTCCGTCTGACAGCGGGGACAGTAATTTGTCTCACTTTCCGCACGCACAATGCGTTGCACCTTCGATCCGCAAACGGGGCATGGCAAACCAAACTTTCCATGAACTGCCATCTCGGGACGAAAGGCCGTCACTTTTTCAGGAAATCTATCCGCCGTTTGCTTTGACAATCGTCGTATCCAGGTCTGCAGCGTGGTTTGGATCGCTGTATACAGTCGTCTGATTTCTTCATCCGTCAAGCGACTCGTAAGTTTCACAGGTGATAATCGAGCCGTATGCAGGATCTCATCGGAATAGGCATTGCCAATACCGTCAAATAACCTGGGATCTGTCAAGGCGCGCTTAAGCGTGTGATTCTCACTACAAAGTCGGCCAATAAACTCGTCCTCACCAATTGCCAACACGTCTTTACCCCCACGATCAAGCGCCATTAAATTCGAATCACCTTCAATTACGCTGATCGATGCTCGCTTTTTCGGACTAGCTTCGGTGAGCTTAAGCGTGCCATGATTAAATTGAAAAGCTGCCAAGTCGATTTTGCTTCGAGGCAGGGCGCCAACTCCATGCCAGTGAAATCGCCCAGCAATCATGAGATGAAAAACAAGATAAGTGCTACGGTCAAACTTCCAGACAATGCGTTTTACAAGTCGGCTTACCTTGCAAACCTGCTGACCTTCTACAGAGTAAATATCTGGAGTTACCGTCCGTAGGACAAAGGGACTGCGCAGAATGACTTTACTCAGCTTCTGTCCCTCGATCCGCCTTTCCAGCGCTCGTACATAAAGAAGAACATCTGGTAATTCAGGCATTAGAACTCTACTTAGATAACGGAGTGGTTATCGGTTATGGACTGCTTGGGCCGTCATTCTCGATTACCTATTCCTGAGTCCCTTCTATCGGGAGAACCCTCTCAATTGCGCGAAGCACAAACGATTCCAAGCCATCGGTCAATTCGGGGTGAGGACTAAAGCAAAGGACTTGACCATGACCATATTGGCCAAGCGCAATAGCCGTCGTCCCGAACATGCTGCCCACCGGGGCTCCGTTCTTGGCTATTTCGGAAGCATATGTGGCCAGTGTTTGGTAATCACTCAGCGCAGGGTCGCCTCCAGGTACAAGCAACGGCCCTTGGCCGTAATGAATTTCGGTTTCGCGTTCCTCGCTTGCCAAAATCTCCATCCCGGTGTTCGTCAAGCTGATCGTCACGGGCCCATTGCCGCGGGCCCAATGTTGGCGATCAAAAACCTTCGCGTCCAATATATGTAGAGACCAGGAATAATGGCTTGACGCCAGGTAAGCACCAGCGCAAAAACCGATGAATCCGCCCCCTTGATCCACGAAATCGCGAATTGCCTGGCGGCCCATTTCGCCCAATTCATTGCCCTGTTTACTACCGCTCCCTCCCGGATGTATCAATACATCAATCTCAGTCAAACAGCCAGCGCGTATATTTTCTGCCGATAGTAGACGTACACAGATTCCGTCCATGGTTTTCAATCTGCTGACCAACGTCTGTGCACTTTTGCCAATCCCGACATCATCATAAACGCCCACGTTTACATTGCGTTTTGCAACTTTTCGACTTTCGGTTACCAACACTTTCGAAACGTTCGCCGTCGGTACTTCGATTTTTTCCGCCTCTGTGCCTACCGCTATGAGCTGATTCTTAAGTTCATCCAATTCGCGGGAGATGGCACTCATTGCCAAGGCCGCCAACCTCTCATGAAAAGCCGTCATCTGATCAATGTTATGGCCGTCGGAACGCCATGAATTCAACTGTTCTTCTGTGTCTTGTAAGAATTGATCTTCCAATGGCCACAAATCAGCCCAGATTCCAGGTAAGTACTTAGATTCAATCGTGTTAGCATCGGCCCCGATTGCCCATCCTCGCAAGGTAATCGCAACTTCGCCGATTTCGCCTCCGTGAATATCAGTCAATGGGTCCGCGACTGCTTCCACTATCGGCCAAATGGGCACGGCAATTGAAAACTTGGGGTCTCCCAAAATTGTCCACATGGTCGTCAGGGATGGATCTTCTCCAGGCCGCACGCCATGAAACACGACAGAAGAAACGGTTGTAGCGCGGCTAATTGTTGTGCTGGTTTGTATTGTTGCCGGTAATTCTCCAAGAGGCCCGTTTACGGATCCGACAAACGGCGCGCCACTTGGATCCGACAAATCTCGAGTTAGATTGCGAAGTACATACCCTAGGCTAATGGGAGCTTGGCTTGCACTTTCCACTCGTCGACAGGCCTGTAGATAGCGTTCGGCAGAATAAATACTACCGATGGATTCCGGTGTTGGGTCGCCCTCTACTTTTTGAGCTGTGGATGAGAAGTTTGTTCGTATGAGATAACCATTGGGGGCAACATTTGGATCGTTGACATCAAACATTGCAAAAGTGGAGTTCGCAACTTCAAAAATGGCCGCGCCACCGTGCGCATCGATAACTCCAAAATTTGCTGTCGTGCGTCTGCCAGAGTCATTGGATAGTTCCAGCACCCGCCGAACTTCATCGACTGTCTCACACGTCTGCAAGACATGTTTCATTAGCTGACCATTGCTCCAGCCAGCTGACTTGTCGTTGCTTTGAAGATCTTTACTCAGCGAATTTTCGATACACAGTCCAGCAGAATTGACACCCATCCAGAGCGAAGATCGCTTGTTCGCATCCACCACGGCGACAACTCGATATTTACCGTCGTCTATTATCGCTAACTCATTATGCTGCTGACTCGTATCGCGGTTTTTCCAAAGTATCGCGCGACCGTCCTTCGTGATTTTGCCACTGAATACAGCTGTCGTGCAAGCCCAACTAATGGCGCAACCATTGCACCAGATCAGAGCCACACAAACGGCTAAGCTTGATCCAAACCAGCGGGTCATAGTCGAGGTCCCATTTTTCAGATACGGCCGTCAACCAAAGGCCAGATAATTGCATCTTGCCAATCAGAATTATACTTCTTTTTTTGAATGCTTCTCGAATACATCAATGCAACCGCGTTAGCGACGCTACTCAATTTGAATTTGTCGTGCTTGCCTAACAAGAAATTGCTCGATCGATGATTTCGGCTGCCTTGGCAGCTCCATCCACTGAATTGAATTCTGATTGCAGTTTTCGTGCGGCCGTTCGATATTTGTCTGTCGAAAGCAGTACTTCTAGATTGTCCCTAATTCTTTTAGAGGTTGCCTTTCGGATAGGCAACGTTTCCCCAAGTCCAAGGTGTTTTACACGACTTGCGACCCCCGGTTGATCGTTTGTAATTGGTAAACACAACATGGGCAATCCTTTAGACAATGTCTCCAGAGCTGTATTCAGCCCAGCATGTGTAATTACCAATTTTGCCTTCTCAAGCAATTCAACTTGAGGTGCAAAGGGGACCACGAGCGTGTTAGGTGGAATTGGAAATTCAATTCTTCCTTGGGGGTTTCCAAGTGAAAGTACCAATTGCACATCCATTCCACTAACAGACTCAAGAATTGCGTGGTAAACGTGCATGAGCTTGTTTTGAAGCGTTCCCAGTGACGCATAAATAAGAGTCTTGTTTGAGTCGATCCGGTCCCAGGGAAATTCGATATTCTGATCTCGACCGTTTCGATACCAAGGTGCGGTATAGAAAAAATTCTCAGGCCGAGGGTGTGATGGAAAATCGAAGCATGACGGCTGCTGCGACACGATGGCTGCCCCGCGTGTGTGTGTGAGATCCGCAAGATACATAGGATCGACACCAGTGGTGGCCTCCGCACCGCTCAAACGACAAAACAAAGCTATTGCCAGCCAATTCCCCAATCGATTTCTCAGCCTTCCGTACAGGTCCGAGCGATACGTCCAAGCAAGTGCTGGTGGAGGAATCTCCGGGCTGAGGTGAATCGCAATGGCATTGCAGGCTACCGCAAAGGGAAGCGCATGACGCTCGGCAACAAATGCTGCAGCCGGGGACAACTGATCTACGACCAACGCATCAAGTTGTTTTTCTTTATAAACCGAAGCGGCCTGTTCGACGGTCAATTCCATCGTCCGCTTTATTAGTTGCCCACAGAACTTTAAGGCTTTCAACCCCGACAACTCTCCAAGAAAATCCCATCCTGCGCCGATGTCGGGCGAATCGCACATTGGAAACCAATCCAATTCGGAGCGGTCAGCAAACCGTTTTGCCCGCTCCGAGCCGAGCACGATCACATCGTGACCCCGGTTTTTCAAAGATTGGCCAAGAGTGGTAAGTGGATTCAAATGCCCATGAAGTTCCGGGGCGACAAGTCCGTAACGCATGGCATTCCCAACTTCGTGCAAGCGAATTATTCAGTAGTTACTCGCACGGTATTGTAACAAATCCAGTGAAAGAACTTTGAATAGCAATCGGTCCGAGTGGACGGGGTAGAGGTTCCGTCGAGAGTTGCGTTAAGCCTCAGACCGCATTGACTTCCTCATAAGTCGCCCAGGTGCATTGAGACAAGGCCATGTCTCAGCAAAGATCCTACACTCCCTTTGCGAGCAATGTGAGGAAGCTTGGGCAGATCAAGCAAGTGGGTCAATCCAGTTGTGCGTGAGAATACGCGACATGGGATTACATCAGGCCAACAGATGGCTCATGGGAAATTGCTGGCACTACTGATAGCTTCCGGACGAGTCTCGAATGTGAACTTTGTGGAAGTGAAGGCTGAGTCATGAGCATCGAATGAATTCTTAGCTGCTTGCAGCTCAGCTAACGCTCTAAATTCTGTTTCCCACTGGGTTTGGAGCTCTTCCCAGACGGTGCGAAACTCCATCAGACGCACTTTCAGTTCATTTTGGACGTCCGATCCCTGCACGTCTGTCTTGAAGCCGACTAATGTGTATAGATATTGCACTAATTGATCGGCTTCGGTCCGAGAGATCTCACTTTCGAAAGGAGGCATTTCCGCGCCTTTGCCCAGTAGTATTGCAAGGCGAAGCTGGGTACTGTTTCTCGCTGCTAGCCAGCGATGATCCGCTAAATCTGGAATGGCGATGCCAGACTGGCGATATTCGGTACCACGAGCGTCAGCCCCATGACAATCTGCACATAACTCTTGATAGCGGGCTTGAACTTGCGAAACGGCTGGTTCAGTCAAGGTATGCTCGGATTGATCCTGGCCGGCGACCATACCAATTAGGACCGTTGTTGCCAAACAAAAGCTTAGATAGCAGCGAATTGTCTGACACAAACAAAATGACATCGGAAAAAACTCACAACCAAAATCCTACAATCGACAAAGCAAACTTAGATACGCTTTGTCGTTGGAAATGGATGTCAAAAAAATTTTTTTAGAAGGCGACCTCCCGCCAACTACGAATTACACAAGCATATGGATTTAACAATCGCCGAAAAGAAGTCGGTTTTCCGCCAAAATCCAAGAACGTAGAGCGCCATCTCTTTTGAACCTGGAGGTCAAAGTTGGTTCGAAACGAACGGTCTACTAGTCACCGTTTTTTGGAAACAATGGCATGGCTTCATCTTGGATATGCTGCAACTCTTGGGATAAAGAAGTTTGTAACTGACACCATTGTTGGGCCCTCGAGAACCACTCGCTGGCCAGTTCCAGTTCTCCAATTCGCAGATAAGCTAAAGCGAGAAAATACCAATCAATGGCATCTCCCCCGTCACTCAACTCCACTGATTTCATCAGTGCATCACGAGCTTCCAAGGGATTGTTACAACGGTATAAAGCAACACCCAGCGTATTCCAATACTCACCTGATTCGGGCTCGCTCCTAACAGCCTGCTCGGCCAACGACTGCGCCTTGGCCGGATCGCGCAGGGAATGCTCGGGACTCGTAACCAGTAACCAAGCCAGTTGATTTTGAAATTTCGCAGAATCGGGTCTGATTTCTAAAACGCGTTCAAATCGTTCAATGGCTTGCTTGAATTCCCCTATGTCTATCAGCATTCGCCCCATCCGATAAATGCTACTAGCCAGGCTGTTTTGGATCGATGGGGAATCGGGAATCTGCAACGCCAATTGCTCATGAATGCGAATAGACCGACGGAACGCATGCAAGGATTCGCTAGCGCTAGAGATCTTTGCAAGCACGCCTCCCAAATCCGCGTAGGCTCCACCCAAATCAAGTAGATAGGAAACTCGATTTGGAAAAGCTTGTGTGAGTTCCTCTAGTAACCCAACAGTTGCCTCATAGGAGCGTTTTGCCTCGTCCATATTACCTCGGACTCGTTCCAAATCTCCTATGTTCGAATGACTTCGAGCCAACAAGTACTTTCGCCAATCCTCACCGCGTACATCGCGCACTGCTAATAGCCGCAGTTCAAGGCCTTCGCGAAGTGCATTTTCAGATTCATCCAAACGATTTTGACGACTCATCAATGTTCCGAGATCATCCAGACTGATTGCCAGCTCGGTAAGCAGACGCTTCCGCTGTAATTCATGCAATTGTCCGCTGGGCTTTTCAAATATCGCTTGACGCAACATACGAGCAGCCAGGATTTCCCGTCGCGTTGATTCGTCGGATTTCAGCGGACTATCTTGTTCCATGAGCGATAAACCCACCGTACGCTCGATAATGTGCCGCTGCAGCCGTATGGCCTGGCAGTACGCTTGCTCAGCAGAGTCAAAATGCTCCTGTTCAACCAGCACCAAGGCGAGGTTGACATAGGCATTTGCTAGCCGCAATTCATACTCATCTTGCAAAGGAGCCCCGACTAGAAGCCTCTCAATAATCGCGATGGCCTCTCGATACGCTTCCGCACTATCCGGCCAGCGGTCCAAGTGACGTAAAGCGTGACCAAAGTTCAGCTGGATCCCCGAACGCTCAAAATCGATTTCGTCGCTTTTGCGTAGCGTTTGAAATAAGTCAATTCCTTTTTTCAGAGTGCGAACTGCCGCTGTCCATTGCCCAAGTTCGTTTTGAATGAAGCCTGCTCTCTCGTGGGCTCGGGCAGTTTCCCAGCGGACACCATGATCATGGCCGTACTGCTGCATTAAGGTTTCGAATTGATTGAGCGCCTGTTCCACCGTCGCAAGTGCAGTATCACCCATCCCAGGTTGATCAACCAGTGTAGCTCCTAACGCTGATAATCTCTCTATAGCTTGCTTGGCCTCGCGAAGATTTTCGTTTGCCAATGCAGACGCCTCTTCGGCCTGCTGTTCGGTCGCAATTACCTGCTTTCGGCTAGCTTCCACTGACTCAGATAATTCCCCAGCCCGTCGGTATTGTCCCACGATGGCTAGTCCACTTACGACTGTCACTAGAACTAGACTCGCCGTCAAAACGCCCATCGCCGGATGTCGACGGAGCCAACGCACGCTTTTTCCAAATAGCCCGACTCGACGAGCCCAAATCGGTTCGTGATTTAGAAATCGTTGCAAATCATCCGCAAGGTCCATTGCGGACGAATAGCGATCCTCGGGCTCTTTGCAGAGGCACTTTAAGCAGATAGTCTCCAGGTCAAGTGGAATTGTTGGGACCATACGCGACGGAATTACCGGCTCGGCGTTCCGGATAAGATCTAAAGTGATCAACGCCGTATCACCAACGAATGGAGGACGTCCGGTTAGCAATTCATACAGTATTGCTCCAAGTGCATACACGTCTGCCGCCGGTCCAGCAAGATGCGTCTTGCCACACGCCTGCTCTGGCGACATATAACTGGGAGTGCCCAGGACTGCACCTGTTTGGGTCTGCAAAGCAGATTCAGTCTGTAGCTGCCTAGCCAAACCAAAGTCCGCAATCTTCGGAATGTCACCAGCCATGAGAATGTTGGCAGGTTTCAAGTCCCGGTGAATAATTCCGCGTCGATGAGCAAAATCTATCGCGTCCGCAATCGTCCTTATGAGTTTGGCAGCTTCGCGTACAGCTAGTCGCTCTTTCGCCACACGGACTTCGAGACTGCCACCAGAAACAAACTCCATCGAAAGATAGTCCGTACCATCATCTTCCCCAACTTCGAAAACCTGGATGATATTGGGGTGATGAAGTTGAGCAGCCGATTCTGCTTCGTGACGAAATCTTGCTCGCTCTGAAGCTGATGCCTCTATGGAACGAATTACCTTTACGGCTACTACTCGGTTTAATCCTAATTGCCGAGCTCTGTAGACTATCCCCATCCCACCTTGGGCGACGATTCCTAACAATTCATACTGGCCTATTCGGCGCAAAACAACGGCATCCGAAGTTGTTACTTTCCCCACATCGGATTGGGTTGAATTTTGATTTTCAACTGTATCTGCGCCTGTAGCGAAGTCAGCGAACGGTTCCTCACCTTCGGCAAGCGCGTCGTGCACTTGAATCAACCGTTCCAGTCGACCGCGCCACGTTGGGAATTGCAACAACCAGTCTGAGACAAGGGGTCTGACACCCAGTTCTTCCAGGATCACAAACTCAGCATAGATTAGTTCAATGGCCGATTCAACATCCACTGACAATTCGGGGTGTTGGGCGATAAGTGCGCGACCTACACCCCGCTCGCCATTCTGGATGCGAATTTCAAGCTCATTGATTAACTGGCGAAGCCGCAGGGGATCGATGCTTGGAGGTGGTGGACTATTGGACATGCATTGATTTCCCCACACCGCGACGCCAAAAAGAAAGCCCCTTGAAATTCTACTCCGAGCCAACAAGTTCGGATCAGTTTTGATTGACCCCTAGCCGAGGGCGCAGGTATAACTTGAACTGTCACTGCAACCTCGCGTTAGTTTTGTTTGACCCCTAGCCGAAGGCGCAGGCATAACTTGAACCTCCACTGCAACTTCGGTTAGTTTTGTTTGACCCCAAGCCGAAGGCGTAGGCGTAACTTGAACCACCGCTGAAACCTCGGGTTAACTGGGAGAGATTTGTACCTCTGCAAGCTAATCTTCTCCAATTATCTTAACATGCAGCGATGGTCCGCAAGTGAACCTGTGGCTCTCATACCTTGACTAATGACATTTGCGAGTGAAAACGAAACAAGTCTGTTCACAAAAATATGCAGTTGCCTGCAAAGCGCGCGAAAATGACTGCCTCAACTAACTTCCAACTGTTGCTAGAGTCAGCTAAGAATGGTGATGAAGCTGCCATGTCGGAGCTGGTTTCTAAGTACGAGACGGAAGTACGGTTGGTAGCTCGTCTTCGACTTGGTAACGCACTCAGGCCACATCTTGATTCTCTAGATCTTGTACAATCGGTTCATAAGAGCGTTTTATTAGGACTGCGATCGAGTCGTTTCGATATATCATCTCCTGAAAAGCTGGTTGCATTGGCGCTGACGATTGTTCGCCGTAAAGTAGCTCGAAAGTGGCGTAAACTTAAACGACAACAGAGACTCTCAAACCACTTTGGAGAATTGCAAACATTGCCAGCCTTACTGGCCGGATTGAACACTTCGGATCCAGATCCTCAGCACGAGGCAACTATTGTGGAGGCAACTGCACAAGTACTACAGGGACTCGACAATACGGAAAAACAAATGATCCAAATGCGACTTGAGGGCTATACAACGGCCGAAATCGCTCGCCAGCTTGGACTCGATCCCGACGTTTTGCGTGTAAAACTCAGTCGACTTCGACGCCGCCTGCGAGCCAGTGGCTTCGAAAATGAGCTTCTCTGAAAAGCCGGTCGCCTATTTCGCAAACAGGCAAAAAACTTTCGCTCACTGTTTCGTTCTGTAGCAGTCGTGGCATTGGAAGGTAGAAACAACTTTTCTTACCTGGAGATCCTTCGATGCACCACCGATCCACGTTCAATGCCTTACGCGCGATCCTACTCACCGCCGCCCTCGGATTATCCGGGTGTGAAAACGAAAAAAATACCGCAGCGGATAGGAACCAAATTGGAACTTCGCCTCAGGCATCCGTCGGTAGACACAATCAATTTGCTGACAGTCCAGCAAGTGGTTCTGACACGGCAGAATCAGTTACCAATACTTCGACCGCCCTTGCTGATGGCCTTTCAATGCTGCCGGATGCCAGCCAAATAGCCGTAGAAACCGGTGTCTCCAACTCACAGGTCGCGGAACCAACAACCGTTCGAAATATGCAAGAAGAAACGCCGTTGGAAGTCCCTCCGCCGGAAATCGTCCAAGAATTCGTACAAGATTCTCCCGACGGAATTCAGGATGTCGATGTTCCCCAAACGTTCATTCCTTCGTCGTCTGAGCAGATCACTCAAGCGCCGACAGACGAACCTACCAATCCGCTCGAATTTGCCGAACCAACAGCTCAATCAGAAGCTGGTCTGTTGGCCGCAGATGTACCTTTGCCTGAAAATTCATTCGAGCTAGAAATGAATAGTAGAATACAAATGATCATCTTTCACAGTCAACTTCCATTGTCGGAACTAGCTACCTTTTACCGTGATGCGTTGGGTAAATTGGGATGGACGGAAGTTCAAGATGAAACTTTCTTGGCTGACAAACAAAACACCGGGGGCATTACTTTTGCCAAGGACGATGAATCGTTTCGAATTCTTATTCAGGACGGTCAAGAAACGTCTAAGAGTCGCGTTGTGATTGACGGCGAAGGCATCACCTGGCCAGCAGTGGAACCCGAATTAGGCGAAGTTATAGGTGAGTATGTGATGGATGAGTCGGATAGCGAATCCCTCGACAATTCTGTTGCTCTGCGAATTACCGAGGTAAGACTTGGTACTTGCAAAGGATTCCTACAGCGAAATGAAGAAAAATATGAAATGCATCACGCTCTGGCCTTTGAGTCGACCGAGTTTGACGACAAAGTATGGATGATTTATGTCAGCCAAAAACCGTTTCGTACCCATGGCATCGAAGGCACTCGTGTAGAAGATCTTTCGATTCTTGATTGCCGAGACGACAACGCACCGAGCGCCGAAATTCGAATTCGTGAATCCTTCGTGTCTATAAACTGCTTTGCTGATTCCAGTTCCCTAAGCATCAGTGGAGGGGACTTCAAAAGTGAACTTGAGGTAAAGGACGGACGCAAATTGACGGGTAGGGCTTTCTCTTCTAGTCCACACGAATTTTTTGACGATACGTTTCAGTTTTCATTAACGTTTGATATTCCAATAATGAAAACGGAACTTACGACTCCTCCTGAAAGGTTAGCGGCAGACGAAGATTACCCGTATCCAGTGGCAGTGGGCAGTGATGGAATTTCATTGGAGGGTAGCCCCTATCGCACCTTCATTCGAGGTACACACGCCACCGATATCCCAACTTTGGCGAATTTCTATCGCACTCAGTTAGATGCCAGCGGCTGGCATGAGGTTGCAGAGCAAGCCAAAGCCAACGAAACAGCAGCAAATATGGTCTTTGACAATGACGAGGAAGTAATCCAAGTACAGCTTCGTCGCTCCCAAGATGTAACCGAGTTCGCACTTGCTGCAAGGCAAGAGCAACAAGCTCAGAAGGATGGAATCGTACCCGAAGCTGGACAGTCGCGGATTTTGCTGGCCAATGCTACAGATAAAGAGATTGAGGTCCATATCGATGCTTCTAAGCAGAAAATCACTGCAGGGCTGGGAGGCAATGATCCGGCGGACGCAATCAAGCTTAATGTGAAGCCGGGCAAACATACTGTCATTATTAAAGTACCAGGTGAACAGCCCCAAAAACAAGAATTGGAGTGTCCAGCTGGAACCGCATGGGCCATCGTGGCCTTTGGAGAGGAGGATTATCTGGCGGATCGAATTTACTAATCCAATCGCTGGGCCCTTTTGTAGGTTCTTGCCATGAGTTTTTTTTTGGGGGATTCTGCGGAGAATGTCGCCCAGGCTCGTGCTGGTGGAGGGTCTTGAGGAACCGTCCACCCACGTTCTGGGCCCAGTAGCACATATGATTGAATTACTGCCCTCCAGCTGATTTAGCCAAGAACTTTGGAGTGATCTGCACCACAGGTCAATCGCTTGTGAATTGACATTCCCATTCGTTGGCTAACTAGCTAGACTTCCGCAAGGTAGGCGTAACGGAATGCTTGCATTTGGGCCCCACAGCTAAGGATGGCTGTATGTATCGATGGTTGCTTTGTTGGCGATATTTACGGACACGTTACATCGCTTTAGCTTCAGTGGTGAGTGTCACTCTTGGCGTTGCAACTCTCATTATCGTGAACAGCGTCATGGACGGATTCACGACTGAAATGCAAGATCGAATGCACGGCATTCTGTCTGACATCATCATCGAAAGCTATAGCGCCAACGGCCTCCCCAATCACGAGTCATTTCAGGAACGTATTCGACAGTCTGTCGGAGAGGACCTACTGGGTGTAACGACGGTCGTACATGTTCCGGCCATGGTAACAATCAACCATCGCGGGGAACCAATCACCAAGCAACTTAACTTGATCGGAATCGACAAAGAGACATACAGTCAAGTTAGCGACTTCAGCAAATACCTGTTGCATCCAGAGAACCGCGAGAAGCTCACATTCCTGCTTAAGGAAGGCGGTTACGCGCCTGACCGTCAGAACTTTCCTGCTGCGGGCTGGGAGTATCGACGCAGAGTCGCGGCCATGAAAAAGAGAAACTTTGAATTGCAGCAACAATTCGAAATCGAAAGACGTCGAAACGAGGAATTGCGAAAACAGATTAGTGGCGTTGGGACATCACCCTCAGAGACTAACCATACTATCGCTCCTCCCAGTAGCGGTTCCGTCGTAGCGACAGACGGGACCTTAGTTAAAGAACCGGAACATGGGTTTCAATTCCCTGATTTTCCAATGGGTGGCACCGGCCAGCATGTGCCGCCAGTTGAATTCTCAAATAACAATTCCGTTCAACCCGCCGAGGCCTTGGCAGGTCCAGCATTCGATTTGATTCCATCTCGCGACGAAGATTTTGCTGAGCAATTTGATGCAGCCAAGGATCAGCACGAAGGAATCATCTTGGGTATCAGCGTGGGCAGCCAACGTGGCCGCAATTTGCATGGAGAAGTCGAAGATTATTTCTATGTGCAACCGGGGGATGACGTGATGTTGACGTTTCCAACGGCCGGTGAACATCCCAAGGCCTTGAATGCACATTTTACCGTGGTTGATTTCTATGAAAGCGGAATGAGCGACTATGATTCCACTTTCGCGTTCGTACCAATCGAGAGTCTTCAGCGTTATCGCGGGATGATCGATCCTGCGAGCGGACTCTCATCCGTGACATCCATACAACTTAAGCTACACGCTGGTGCAGATCTGAACTTGGTCCGTGATATGTTGCGGGCCCAGTTTCCGATGGAGTTGGGAGTGGAAGTCAATTCTTGGCGAGACTTGCAAGGCGTGTTGTTAGCAGCCGTTCAAATGGAAACAACTATCCTGAACATCCTTCTGTTCTTGATTATCGCAGTGGCCGGCTTTGGCATTCTGGCGACATTTTTCATGATTGTAGTCGAGAAAACAAAGGACATCGGAATTCTAAAATCACTGGGAGCATCCAGCGTGGGCGTAGCCAGTGTCTTTCTGGGTTACGGCGTCCTACTAGGCGCTTTTGGTGCAGGTGTAGGAGCTGTTGCAGGACTAGCCTTTGTGGCCAACATCAATATGATTGCTGACTGCCTCGAAGCCGTCACGGGACAAGAAGTCTTCGATCCCACAGTCTACTATTTTGACCGAATTCCTACGATCGTACATCCCATGATGGTTGTATGGGTCATCATTGGTGCCATGCTGATCGCAGTTCTGGCCAGTGTTCTACCTTCCATTCGTGCAGCTCGAATGCACCCCGTAGAGGCGTTGAGATATGAGTAGTTCTGCGCAATCATTAGGCCCTCGCGTTCAACCACGTCGCCGACTAAGCCAACCTGAAATGTCTGCCGATGCGCTGCGAACAGCCATTGAAGAACCCAGTGCAACCCACCTGAGAGTGGCTAATCCAGTCATTCTAGAAGCACAAGACTTATATAAGTCTTACAAGCGTGGCAAAAATACAGTTCCTGTATTGAAAGGCTGCAATTTCTCAGCGACCTCAGGTCAAATTACTGCCATACTCGGACAGAGTGGTTCAGGCAAAAGCACATTGTTACATCTGCTGGGCACACTCGATGCTCCAGATCAAGGTGAGATCTATTACGATGGTCAGCGTATTGACAATTTGCCCCGGCGCAAGCGAGATAGTTTTCGTAATTCGCAGCTTGGCATGATATTCCAGTTTTATCACTTGTTACCGGAACTGAGTGCTCTCCAAAATGTCTTGATGCCACTCATGATTCAAAATGGCCCTCTTAGCTTCTTGCGATCTCGTACTGAGCTAAAACGGCAAGCCACTGAGCTACTAACTCGCGTTGGCCTTGACCACCGGCTCCATCACAAGCCGAGGGAACTATCTGGAGGTGAGATGCAAAGGGCCGCCATCGCTCGAGCCCTAGTTGCTAGTCCGCAACTGCTGCTCGCAGACGAACCTACTGGCAATTTAGATCGACAAACCGGCAAACAAATTTTGGACGTATTGTACGAACTAAATCGCGAGGATGGCCTGACGATTGTGATGGTAACGCACGACGAACAGATTGCCGCCCAATCCGATCACGTGATTCGCTTGGCAGATGGACACATCGAGTTTTGACTCACAATCTCTGCAAAACACTGATCGTAATGGGTGATATGACGAATCGCTTCAAATTGCGCAACCTATTTCGGACAGCTTCTGAAAGTCCCTGACGTATCATGTTATCAGGATAGGGGCTGGGAATTGAGGACCGAGGTCCCTCTTTGACCATTCATCAAGCGAGATTCTTTGCGGGTTCTGATACGCAAAAAATGCTCTGGCGTTTTACGGCCAGAGCATTGAGAATCTTACACAAATCACTCCTTGCCCTAGAGCAGACTTCATGCGAGCGAATCTACTTTTCGATAGTCTGATTAACGACTTCCTTGTAAACACATTCTATTCGTCAGCACGACTCGCACGAAATGAACGTCCGTGATCATGAACTCGGATTTGTCACTCGATTTGAGCCGATTCGCGCGAGCGACCGGGTCTAGAGTAGAACCCGAGGCCTTGCGGCCTTCGGCTCACAAATCACAATTGCGCACAACGACCTAGATGGTGATTTTCAAACTGTCCGTTCCCTCCGCTGGTACCTCGATGAACAAACCGGAGCTATTCGGCGATTCAAACTTGGCCGGCAATACCGACTTTTGTTCTTGAACCATACCTAATTCCTCACGGCCGGGCTCGACATTCATATCCTCCGATGGCCTAAGAATGTAGACCTTAAATCTGCCAACTTGGGCACCGTTAGCTTCGCCTTCAGTGCCTAGCACAAACCGGCCATCCGCATCCGTACGCCCACTTGCTGTTCTGCCATCTTCGGCTTCAGGTTTGCAGTAAACGTCGTAACCAACTAATGGCCGATTCTTAAAGGTAACCACACCACTAGCTGGCACCAATTGCAATTCGTCGCCGCCAGGTCCACAGCCTAACAGCAAGCCAAGCCAACAGAAAGTTATTGCAAAGTATCTCATCGAACTAACTTCCCACAAACGAAGGACGAACGAATAACCAACATCCTAATTGATCATTTCTATTCCACGTTCGCGTTGACTTCGCCTCGATTCATGGTACCCGCTGCCAGCCATACCGATGCATCAATATTGTCCGAAACAAAGGTAACCGAACCGTCACAGCGAACCATTTGTACGCCACCAGTATGGAAACTGCGCGCAGCCAGGTGGGCAGCAGTAAACCCTTGATTCGTACAATCTCGGAAGCGCGAATTCGGAGTCAGCGTATGCGTGTAAAAAGTAGCTACGACAAGACCGCGGTAATATTGCATGCCTCGGTAACGCCAAGCGGACAAGCTCGCATCGTCACACGCAACGTCATAAACGGTATCCATAGCTGGAGTCCAACCTGCATAACGAGATGCGGTGCGGTAATAATCGTCGGTTCCCTTGGCGAACACCCCCAACGAACCTCCAGTTCCAGGATGATTGCCCTTTTTGATCTCGGAAAAAGCCGCTGTATTGCTTAATCCGTCGCTGATATCTCCAAAGCGAGCGGATCGAGCTCGCACGAATACTCCTGTCTTATTATCCCAAGTTGCTTCTCCACCCATGTTTTGCATGTAGACACCATGACCGGCCCAAGAAAAACCAGGTGCAATATCGACATGCGAAGGACAGTTGAATACGGCCAAGGTTTGGCGGATCGCAGGAGAATTAAGAGTACTACCATTCAAGCTATATCGGAAATCAAACAGGTTATAAAGATTATTGTTTTCCATATACGGCAGCAGGACCGTGTGAGGTGTGGCATCGTTGACGGTGAAACTACCGCTGGGTAGCCGTTTGTTTGCCGATTCATAATTATGTAACGACAACCCAATTTGCTTCAAGTTGTTCTGACAACTCATTCGCCGAGCCGCCTCGCGGGCCGCCTGGACCGCTGGGAGCAACAACGACACCAACATTCCGATGATCGCAATCACGACCAAAAGCTCTACCAAAGTGAAGCCACTTTTCGAGTGTCTCTCCGAGTTCATTCCAATCCCCCGTTACGTTTCCAAACCACGCTGGCACAACATGTAGCCTCAGCTACAACACAATGTAGCCAACGCTACACCTGTGTCAACCCCGATTGGCCAAGACTGGCCCTCGTCCAGCTGGTATAACTAGTGCTGTAAAAACTCGACACCATTGGCTGAATGCTAAAAGGCTCCACTGTGTTATCTGTTGATCTCACGGCGGCGTTCAGCGAGGAGTGTCAGAAAATCCAGCAATTACGTTCCGTTTAACCCTTCGATTTCTACATGCCCCAACCACCGTCCAAGCCAACTCGGTATCAGAGAACCCGCAAAGACCA
>JAGQOY010000081.1 GCA_020427005.1 Planctomycetales bacterium | reverse complement strand
ATAAAGAGTTGGACTTTAAGTCGCTCAAAAATCGGAATCTGCATTGGCAAAAGCAGGCCAATGGCTCATCAACACAAAAATCTGGGATTGGAAAAATAGGGGAAAAATCGGTTTCAATTGGGAACCAAGGAGCGGCGTGGCTCAAATTCAATACGCAAGCAGTGACAAAATCCGAATTCCAAAAGCCCTCTTGCGTACGGTCGTCATCTCGGTGACACGGGCAAATTGGATTGGGAAACTTTGTCAAAGGTTAGATTGTCGATTTGATGTACATCCAGCACGCGCTGGAAGTTCTCGCCAGCTACCAAATACAGTGGGTGTCCAGTGTCAACTTGACTAGTCGATAGGCCATAGTGTCGCGTAAGTTCGAGCGTTGCTAAGAACAACGCCACTAACGTACTCTTATGCATGCCAATTTCGAAGAGGCTGGTCAATTCAACTTTGCCTTGTGAACAAACTAATTGATGGATCCGCTCCATGTATTTGTGAATGGGGGTATCGTCGTATATAACATTTTCACGCGGTGGAGGTTGATTTTGACGCAAGATGCGTCCAAATGCACTCACCAAGTCCCATATTTCGATGGGCTGAATGGGTTGATCTCCAGCTGCAATACGTCGAGGCGGTAAATCGTTTGCGAGACGCGAACAACGCAATTGCCACTGCCTCCCTTGCTCCTCAAGTATGCTCGATGCGTCTCGAATGCGTTTGTACTCAACCAGCCGTTGAACCAAATCCTCCGTTGGCTCCGCTAGAGCGACTTCTTCCTCTACGGTTTCATCTGTAGACGGAAGTGCCTGTTTGGCCTTCATCTCTATCAGAAGGCTAGCGATCTCTAGAAAATCCGCCACATCATCAATGGCCAATTCCGTTAGCACATCTAGGTACTCGATGTATTGATCAATGATCTTGGCAAGCGGCAATTCCGCAAGAGAGAGCTCTTCCCGCCGAACAATGTGCAACAACAACTCGAGAGGGCCAGCATACTGATTAATATCAACTAGAAAACTCATGCAGCTCCGTTCAGTCCACGACGACAACCGAGTATGGTCTCACTGATCACCCCACCACTTTATCAAACGCTAGCTTATCCTTGGGCTAATGGTCAAGGGGAAAAAGAGTAGGCAGGAAGAAGTAGTCAGTAGACAGTGGTCAGGCGGTAGGAGGAAAAAGGGCAGATACAGGGGAAGGAAGAAGGGATGGAAGAAAGAAGGGTTAAGGAACAGAGGAAAGAGAAAGGGAGGGGTGAATTACTGCAGGGCTATGCTAGCAACATGAAAGTTGGCTTCGGGTACTTGAGATGTTCCCTTGGGATTGATCCATAAGTCTGCATATTCCCCATCAACTCGATATCCGATGGCACCGGCACGGCATGTGGATAATTCGTTGGCCGGAATTCCAAGAGCGCAAAGGTCTGTTAGCTTCTCGGGCCAGGTCCCGTGGATTTCGCGGTACAGACGCAGCCCAACTGCAGCCCGAGCCCAACGACGTCCATCTTCAAGCCTTTCGATTTGAGGGAGTATGTGGTCGCCTTGTAACGAGTAGTTTTGATACAGCTCGAACGATGTCAGTTCTTGAGCGCCAGGCATTTTTCCAGTGCTTAACAGTTCATCGAGGTGCTCGGCAAAAGTCGCATGCGACCCAAGAGCCGTTTTGAGACCGCTAGCCCAGACACTCGGAAGTGTCCCGTAATCCCGAGATGGATTGGCCAACAAATTTCCTTGGTTCTGTTCCAGCCAGTCTAGGCCTATTGCTTTCCAATTGGGTTGATCGAGCCACTGGAGTACTTCTCTCAACTGAGTTTCAGTCAGACCGGAATGCTCGACGGCGGTCATGACACCTCCCGTCAAGTGCTCTAGGAGCTGGGCCACGGTTTCGCAGCGAGATGGATCGGCTATCAACCAAACTCCATGCATGGATTCGACGGCGTTCCACACTCGCAGAGAATCGCCAGCCTTCGATGCTGCGAATACTTCCATTCGCAATAGCTGCATTGCTGCGACTTCCAGATTCAGATCCCAGTAATTCCAAATGGAATCGGAACACGTTGGCCTCCAGGTGGCTGTTGCTTCCGGAGATAGACGATGCAATTCTAGCAACACTGGTTCCATGCTTGCCAAATAAGATGCAGCCTGCGGCGGTAACGCGCGGATAATTTGGGGTAAAGGAGAGTCCTTTGGAGGAAACCAAACTGCTAGTTGGTGGCTATCGATCATGGATGCCACACGATTCCATGACAGCGTGTCTGCGGAGGAAACCGAGTCCCTTTCCCGCGTGTATTCCATGGGCTCAAAGAACTTACGTTGCGCGCGAAGTTGTTCAACCAACTTGGGAATTTGATACTTTGCAAGAACCTGCTGTACCTGCCAAAACACAATTACGCCAACGCAAAGGAACAAAGGCCAAGCGGCCCAAAGAATTGGGTTGAGTAACCTGGGACACTTTCCACGCATTATCGCACCTCCATTTCGTAACTCGAAAATTCAGCGTACAGTTCCTTGGCCTGTTGTTCCCAGCCTGCCCGCCAATGATTGCCTACGAAGCCACCCCAAACCCATTTTTGCTTGAGGGGAAAGAGATACTGGTCTACGTTGTCCGCCACAAAAAATCGACCGAGATCGCCTTGCCCGTAGGCTGGTGGATAAACAGTTAATTCATAGATCTTTTCGCGCTTTGCATTTAGCTGTTCAGCAGGGGTCTCCAGTAGTTTCCAGTAGAGGCAAGTTAAGCGCTGGGTGCAAAATGGAACGTCGAGACGCCCTACCGACGAAAACGCCTGAGAGTCATATAACGCCAAAATGCGTCGGCGAGCGTCATCTCGCTGCTTACTATCGGCTAACCGCTGGCAAATAAGTTTGCGCTGCTCTCTCGTTAAAAGTTCCCGACAGATAGGCTGCCTTAATTCAAAAGTCAACCAAATTTCGATTTCTTCTAGCCAGTTTTGATAGTACCAAGGAGTACTCTCACGAAGCTGAACAACAAGGTCCGACGCAAAAGGCAGAATTGCTGCGTAGTTGTTCTTAGCAGTTTGCCGGCGTGCTGTGTCTTCGAAAAAAACATACTGGGAACGTGCAAGAGTGCCATGGCTTACCAGCAAGAGGTAATCATCCGGACTCATGGCCATTGGTATCGTGGACTTAGACAACTGTGCGCGAGCGACCTCAATTTGACTGGCTACATCCAGTGCGTCACCATCTTCGGTCCTAAGCTGTAGTCCTGCGACATTTTCCATTCTTGGCCGGACCCCAACAGCGCTTAACTGCTCGCGATACGCCCCAATTTCCTGGTGAGTTGAAAGAATGTCGGCCGGAAATTGTTGTCCATGAAAAACAAGAGCGCTAAATGTTGAACTAGTAACATTTACTCCAGCCAGAACGGCCATAAACGTAGCCATGGCAACCAAGTGTCTTATCCAGTAACGCCTATCAAATTCTTGATAACTCCAGCGTCGAGATTGATAGGCTGAGATCAACAGCAGACCGCCAACGGCGAACCAAAACAATAAACCGAAGTGCAATTGGCGGTTCACCGACTCCAATACAGCCAACCCTATGGTCACGGACACAATAGGGATAATTAGCAAGCTGAGTAGGCGACTGGGTATTAACTGGCTGAGCCATGCGGAAATTGCGTATACTCCCAGGAGCAGCAGACTTAGCGGACCTATAACGGTGGGTAGTTCCAAGCTAACGGCCGCATGCCAACTCGCATTCTCCTTCCAAACGGTTGTAATGCATCTTGCTATTAAGACGAGCATTAGCAAACACGCAAGTAATGACAAATTGACAAAATGTCTCGAGAACCAAACCCTAACCGGACGCACACCGCGTTGCACCAGAAAAAGAACCTGTCGACGATAGTTGTCACTGTAACAGGAGCTTAGGCCTAATAGGCTAGCTGGCAATGCGGCGGCAAAAAAACAGAGTTCGACAATTTCTGGTCGGTAGTGAGGTGAATGAGAATCAGTGCAAAACCATGGGCAGGCTACGATCAACACACCAATCAGGCTGAAGAGCAACCAGTTTTGCCGTACGTGCTGCCACATGAGTGCTGCAAGGGGAGACAAGTCAAAGGCAGCATAACGGCTGTGCCACTGCGTTCTGCTAATGCGATAGGACCAGGATCTTGAGTCTGGTTTGGCCTTCAGGTACCAGACGCCGGCTTGATAGCTAAGTGCGACGGCTACGAGTATCAACGTGCAGTAGGTCAGAGCCTCTCCGACAGCATGTAGGCTCGGTGGCAGGAGGTTTACGAACACAGAGGGAACCGAAGACAGCGGAATTAGGAGAAGCAGACTCAGTAGCACGGATTCGCAATACCAGGCCAGCACCAGACCAACCAGCAACACGTACCAACTGTGCATGATCCAGGTAATTAAACCTAGTGAAGACGACGAAATGACTCCATTCAGATCCTCAAATCTCCCATCACGCGCTGATTCCGCTATCGCATAAATTAGGCAGCTTAAAAGCCAAGCGATCAGCCAGCCGACGTGGGCGGTTAAAAGTTTACCTATGATGAGGCGATGCCTACCAATAGGCAAACAAGCTAGCCAGGTGAGGGTGCGACTTTCCTTTTCAGTCCCGATCAGAGTCGGCCCAGCTCCAACACTGAACAAGGCAGGTAACCCTAGGAATAAAAGTACTCGCATGGATTGAGCCAGACCGCGATTTGCGGCAACTGATAGCGAAACATGCAGTACTATGCAGAGCATTACCAGTGAAACTAATAACGGCAACAACTGCCTAAACTCTTTGCGGAACAATTGAAAAGGAATGCTCAATGTCATTTTCAATTCCCTATTCTTTCCGATTCGTCTTTACTGGTTGGTCGCTTTGATGAGCTAATTGGCATCCTCTGTTTAGCTTTCAAACTGAGTTCAAGTTGACAGTTTTCTGGATGGAAAAATAGCCATTAGCCATGGGACTAATTCATTTGCTAGGCAACTTCAGAACTGGTATTGGGACTAGTATCAGCTGGACTGTGTAATATCGTTTCGTCCGGTGGCAATACACACAGGCTGAAAAGCTCTTCAAGCGAAGTGTTGCGCTCCGTGACCTGCATCACGCCTGACAGTTGTTCGAGTTCGAATTTGTATCGATCAGAAAAGTGTCTTACCAGCAATTGCAGTTGACGGCCTGCCTGACGTTGGCGAAGGATTTGGGCTGGAGCAGAAGGCAAAGGAATCGTGACCAACGCATCGGACAGCGTTACGGTGATATTTCTCGTGGATTCGCGAAGTTCTTGCAGATTGCCGTCCATTTTGACCTCTCCGGCGTGCAAAATGGCAACTTCATCTGCCACTCTTTCCACTTCAGATATCTGGTGACTAGACAATAGGACTGTCTTGCCAGACGATATTCGCTCTAGCATACTCTCCAAAAACTCACGCCTGACGATCGGATCCAAGCCACTGGTAGGCTCATCAAGAATCAGTACGTCAGGGTCAGGCGCCAGAGCTAAGGATAAAGCCACTTTGGCACGTTGCCCTTTGCTGAGAGATTTGATTTTTCTATTTTTCGGGATGGCGTAATGATCAACAAGTTCTAGGTAGCGCTGTCGAAAGCCTTCCGCATAGAAGCTGGCAGCGAACCAACCGATTTCTTCAACATGCATCCAATCATAGAGCGCTGGTGAATCAGCCACATAACTGATTCGACGTCGAAGTTCATCCGGATCTTTCTGTGGATCAAGGCCGAGAACCCGACAAGTACCCGAATGCGGTTTGAGAAAACCTGTCAGCACTTTGATTAACGTTGTCTTGCCCGCACCGTTTTCGCCAAGTAGAGCATAGATGGTGCCTGGTTTAACTCGAAAGTCGACGCTTCGCAAAGCATGGCAGCCCTGATAGCGAACATCTAGTCCCGTGGCTTCAATGACGTATTCCATTTGAAATTCACCTTAACAATCGAGATCACGTTCTCGGGGACATCGGCTAACAACTGTTTTTTAGATGGTAAATGAGTGGTCGCAAACTAATGCGACTCAAGATTCTGCTAGGTAGTGTCCTGGCCTGAGTTGTGGGGTCGAGTTTACGTCGTCGCTAGACGGCGTCACGATGTTTGGGGTCAACTTTTGAAACAAGCGGCTAACCATCTGCATGATCTCCGCTTGGTCCAAGCCGCTTTGCAGGGCTTCAGTTAGAACGTTCGTCAACCGTTGCTCGATTAGAGACTGCCTAGCCTCGGCGCAAATACTCGAAGCTGAATCTGTAACAGCCAATCCACGTCCGCGAATGAGTATGAGCACTCCTTCCGATTGGAGCCTTTGCCAAGCGCGGTTGATCGTATTGGGATTAATAGCCAGCTGTTGTGCCAGCAGTCGAGAACTCGGAATCAATTGCCCTGACTTCAGAGTTCCTTCTGCAACAGCAAACTTAACTTGGCGAACGAGTTGCTCGTAGATGGGTACACCGTTGCCCGGATCGATCGTGAAAAACATGTTCTCCCTCTCAGTTTCCGCTGGCTTCACAGGCCAATGATCTAGCGATATAGTACACTAGCTAGCTAGGCATGTCAATCAATTTGGCGAATTAATGAAATAGAAAAGTGTTTTTTCCCCACAGCCGCTACTTACGGTGAGAATGCGGTCGAAAGCCTGGTCAAGTTTTCATAAAACTGCGGAAGCTGGTTTTCACGTTAAACGCCAGCCAACCTGTATTGCAATTCGCTCTCCCACCAGCCGCTCCGAAGCCTGCGACTACAACTTTCAGTTTAGAACGAGGTCCATATGTCCGAACAAGAGCCAGCATCCAATCAGAAGATTGCTTGGTTCGGTCTGGTGGCTGGCCCGATGGCGTTTTTGCTATGTGTTAACTGGCTGCCCATCGAGTTCTTAAAGCAATCGGGGGCGGACACGATTCCAACAGAATTTACTTGGGCGGGCCGAGGTACATTGGGGGCGATGGCATGGATGGGAATCTGGTGGCTAACTGAAGCAGTTCACATCAGTGCTACAGCCCTCTTGCCGATTGTGCTGTTCCCGTTGCTCGGAATCGCTAGCATGGACGAAACATGCTTTCCATACTCCGATCCGTTGATCTATTTGTATTTGGGCGGATTCGTACTGGCACTATCCATGGAACGCTGGGGTTTGGGTAAGCGAATTGCACTGCAAACTTTAAGAATTGTCGGCACCAGTGGTTCAGCAATGATTGGCGGATTCATGTTGGTGACTGCCGTGTTGAGCGCCTTCGTATCCAACACGGCAACCACTGCCATGATGTTGCCAATTGCTTTAAGCGTCGTGAGTCTTGTACGAAATCGACATGATAGTAATCTGGAAGAGAATGAAGATTGTGCAGCTTCGCATCTTTCAGAACAAAAACAGTTTGGCTCTTGTTTGCTTCTGGCGATCGCCTACTCTGCTTCCATCGGAGGAATTGCCACGATCATTGGAACTCCTACCAACGCTTTTTTGGTAGGTTTTTTGCGCAAGGATATTTCGGAACCATTCCGCTATGATTTTTCATTTGCGAGCTGGCTGCCCATTGGCCTGTCATTCACATTGCTCCTATTGCCCACTCTTTACTTTCTATTGACCCGCGTGCTTTTCCAAGTTCGCAACGTGAGTATTGACGGCGGCAAAGAGCTAATCGATCGAGAGTTGTCCAATATGGGCGGAATGAAAATCGGTGAATGGAATACGCTAATCGTCTTCTGTCTAGCAGTGGTACTTTGGTTAACGCGCCCATTGCTTCGTCAGTGGGAGATCCATTGGGGCGATGAAATGATTCGCCCGCTGGCGGGCATTGATGACTCTGCCATTGCCATGCTTGGGGCTCTGTTGTTATTCATGATTCCAGTGGATCTAAAAAAACGCGAGTTCACGATGAACTGGCAAACCGCTAATAAAATGCCATGGGGAATCTTGATCCTATTTGGTGGCGGACTAAGTTTAGCTTCGGCCATCGAGGCAAATGGCGTGGCCGAGTTCATTGGCAGTCAAGCTCAGTCGCTGGGAGAGCTGCCCCTAATTGGAGTCGTATTGGTTGTAACAACAACGATTGTATTCCTTACCGAGCTAACATCCAACGCAGCCACAGTCGCATCCTTGGTGCCCGTATTTGCTGCCCTTGCGATCGGCCTAGGGATTCACCCGTTCATGTTGGTGATACCGGCCACGATTTCCGCAAGCTGTGCCTTCATGTTGCCGGTCGCTACGCCACCCAATGCGATTGTATTTGGTAGCGGACTAATTTCCTCGCGGCAAATGATGCGTGTAGGTTTTTGGCTGAACCTAATTTCCATTGTTTATGTTGTCCTCGTATCCATGATTGTCATTCGCCCATGGATTCAAGCCCATACCTGATTTTGTTTTTGTCGTGGCAAGTGGCATTTTGGTACAGTTCAACATAGTTAGTGTGCCACTGGCAATGCCATTGTGTTCTTGCCATTAGTTCTTAGTTGCCAACAGGGCGAACAGTCAATTGCAGTACGTACCGTGAGCCGAACGGGACGTTGGGCAGCGGCTCGTTGATCTCGAAGAATTCGATTTTTGATCGGCAGGTGACTTATTTACAGAGTGTTCAGAGCAGTCTGATGGCAATCATCGGGTTCAGCAAAAGAATATTAAAGGGATGGACAGGATGCAAATACAAGGCAAAAACGTCCAGAGTATATTCACCAAGGACGCGAAGAGCACGAAGGAAAGAACTGACAACTGTATTTTGTGATCAAGAAATCTAAGACTCTTTGTCCGACACGTGGATCATTGAAACTAACCCTCCCATGTCATTTTGGGAGGGTTAGTTGCGAGTTGCAGAACTTCAATCACGGGGGGGCGCCGATGGGCGGAAGCGCCTCGATTACTGGTGCAATTGATTGACTGATCTACTGAAGCCCAATGAGCCCCCCGTAGTACAACTAGCGAGCTCTCTTCCATCAGGACTGAATGACAGGTAGTAAATATCGTCGTTGTTCGGTTGGAATCGCAATAGAGGCTGCAAGTGGGGAACCGATAGCAGCGTAATTGCATCCGATCCCACGGCTAATCGTGTACCATCGGGAGAAAACGCCATCGAATTGATGTTACGGTCTCCAATCCGCACCTGGCCCAATCGATTGAATTCCGGAATCGACCACAATGTTACGATTCCAGGACCACCAGTAGCCAAAAAGCGACCGTCTGAATCAAAGACCAATGTCGATGCGTTTTCCGTTGGCTCACCTAATTGCCTTACAGTTGTTTGTGAGTCGCGATTCCACACGCAAGCTTGTCCATCTCCTCCCGTAGCAGCGATCCATGTACTATCTGGGGAGAAGGCTACTTCTTGAAGTGTGTTGCCTGCAAAACCTTCGTAAATGCCGAGGGATTTCAAATTATTCAAGTCCCAGATTTCGATCTTTTTTCCTCTGGCGAAGGCAGCGTATTCAGCCGTTGCAGATAGGCAGCAATCATAGGCTGCCTGTGTGAGTGTAAGGCTCAAAAGAAGCTCGTGATTTCGTGTATCCCACAATTTGCCTGTACCGTCCCAAGAGCATGTTAACAATCGCGTCGTATCACTAGACAAAGAGAGTGTATTGCAACTGCTCCCTGGGTGTGCCATCCAGCGTTCCAAAACGGAGCCATCCTGAGCTGCAACCGAACGCACTTCTCCATCGTAGCAAGCGAGGAATAGCTTCGTTCCGTCATGTGAGTAACAGGTTGTGTAAATTCCGGAGGCGTCGAGTTGAGTTTGCAGTGGATTGCTATGATTGGCTCCAGTCTCCCATCGGCGAATTGAGCCATCGGTACTTACACTGAATAGCTCCTGACTTTCCGTGGCCAAAGCAAAATCGACAACACTTCCAAGGTGACCTCGCAAGGTCTGCAAAAGCTTCCCACTTTTCCAATTCCAAATCCTAAGATTGCCGTCAACACAGCTGGTAACAAGGTGCTCGCCGCCAGCATCGAATTGCACGTCATTGACAAAGCCGCCGTGCTGATCAAGAGATGCAACAAGTTCGCCCGATTCAGTGTCCCAAATGCGAGCCGTACGATCCTTGGAGCCACAGGCTAACCACCTTCCGTCAGAGGAAACATCCACGGCGATTACCGCAGTATAGATACTACTTGGTGGCATTCGAAATACTCGCCGCTCTTGGCCCTCGTGGTTCAATTCGTGAACAAGTCCATCCCACGACCCAACGTATATTTGTTCACCATCGTTAGTCCAGTCAATTGAATCCAGGGGTTTGCCACCCACGCGAGATTTGGTGACAACTTCTCCACTTTGTGCATCAACAATCCAGACGACACCGCATACGGTTCGAGATTCGCCCTCACCTACCATCATCCAAGTGCATGTTGCCACCTTTGTACCATCTGGGGAAAAAGTGGTAGCTGCAACGCCGGGATTGTCCAAAGCATGCAATAGTTTTCCTGCACCACTATCGGTATCCCAAGTTCTAACTGAAGTGTCCCGCGACACTGTTACTATCGTTTTTCCGTCAGGTGCGAAACTGGCCGCATAAACAGCGTCTGTGTGACCCTCAAGAGATTTCACTACGCTCATTTCAGGAATGGAACGCAGTTCGAGGGAACCGTTCATGTAACCGATTGCAAGTTGACGCTGAGCTGAGTCCATAGCGATACAGGTCGCTTGGTGAGTTAGCTTTTCATCAGCTAGGGACTGATTGGAAATCGATGAAAGATACCTCCACTCCCAACCTCGAAGGTGCTCGGGGGCCTGCTGCAACCAAAAATATGCATCCTGGCTTTCGTTCAAACGCAATGATTTTTCAGCAACCGAAATGCTGGCCTGGTAAAAAAGTGCATCTTGGGACGCGGACTCGCCGAGCAATGATTCTTGTGACGCTGCAAATCGAGATCCCGTAAGCCAAACAATGAGACATGTAATCTGGAATAGCAACAACCGATTTCCCTGCTTCACTCGGTGTCCCCATACGGTTACTTTCCCCATGTGCTACCCTCAAGTAAAAGTCGTTCAATATAGTTTCGAAGCTGTGTTACAGCTGAGTCGTAGGCGTCCAGTGAGCGATAAGCTCTAGCCAACATCACGGCTCCCTCCATAGTTGTTAAGACAAACAACGATAGGCTTTCCAAATCCGTAGACTCGGGAAACCTATCCGAAGCCATGCGCAGCGATCCCTCGACCGCTTGACGCCATTGGGAAAAATTTTGAGCTAGTAGCTCCCTTACACGCGGATGATTGTCAGCCAATTCCAGTGCCAGATTTCCAATGGGACATCCTTGCTGGCACTCAGTTATGACCAACATTTTGCGGTAGCCATCCAAGATGCCAAATACGCGCTCAATCGGATCGGAAATCCGCTCAAACACCGGCTCAATAACCTCTGGCCACAGATTCTCGAGGCACCAATTCAAGACAGCGATTAATAGGTCTTCCTTGGTTGGGAAAAAATAGTAGAGACTGCCACTATTGCACCCGGCAGATTTCAATATTTGAGAGACAGATGTAGCTCCATATCCTTGCCGGTGAAAGAGCTCAAAACCGGCTCTGACCAAATTCTCGCGTGTAGCATTTTGCTCATTCATTTCATCACTGCGGTTCTGAGTTGATCGATCAATCAACAAGATTAGGTTAGCTTGCACGTATGGTTATGTCAAGGATTTCTCACTATTCCATAGTAAGCCGCTGGCCTCACGGACGGCGGACGCGTTTCGCGCCTCGATAGAGTCAATGAGCCCGTAAAGGTTGCGTTAGCCAAACATGGGACAGGGGAGTACAATTGAAAAACTGAATTATCCAACCAATAGGCAAGCACAACTCATGAAACGTGTTCCTCTTATCTGCGCGCTGGCAACTCTCTTTTTTGGGATTACTCCGGTTACGGCGCAGGTTGTCCAGTTGCCCACCGGTCGCAACTTTGGCTATACAGGCAGCGTCATTGTCCCGGATGGTGGAACCGCATACTTGGGTGGAAATGGGGCCATGTATGCTACCAGCACCGCACGTGGCTTCGGTCCCTTTTCGAGTGTGGCGGTTGGTCATTCCGTCGGTGCTGCAGGGCTATCGGTCTCGGTTCAGATTATCGATTTGGCAGCGCTGGATCAGGCAATTCTTAATACAAACGTCGCTATGCCGCCGGACGACACAACTGTTTCAGCGCTTTCTCCGGCGGCGGATGGCAGTCGGAATTTCATTAGCTCAGCGACTGAGGGTAGCGGTGATACCGCGACTCGCGTGGGAATGGATCCTGGTAGGTGGCAGCGTATGTTGGCGGCACCAGTCAACATAGAATCCAAACCTGAAAGCCAGGTTGCCGAAGATATTCGATATTATCTGGCATTGGGCAAAGAGGCGGAGCGTCTCAACCGAATCCATGCAGCTCGCGTCTACTATAAGATGGCCATTGATGCCATGACGCCAGCCATGTTGGCACGCTACGAGGAAAAACGGCTAGATCTTCAGGCAACTCGTGAACAGGCCGCCAAAGATGCCGCCAAGCGAAATGCTAATATCCAACGCAGCAATTTCTAAATAGTCGTGCGCGAAATTGGTTTTCACCACATTATCTCGCCTCTTTTGTTCCGGAAATCTTGGTCGCATCCAGAGGGAGCTGTTCATTGCGAATCGTTATCATGGGAACAGGCCCCTTTGCCATTCCAAGCTGCGACCGAATTCTCTCAAGTGGACATACGGTTAGTTTGGTTGTAACGCGTCCTGTAGTAGATCCAGCGGCCAAAAAACAACCGGTGCGACCTGTATTTTCTTGGGCCGTCGAACATGGTTTACAAGTATTTGAGCCACCGAGTATCAACTCGCCTGAGGCGATCCAGCGGCTGAAAATCGAGGCCGCAGACTTGTTTTTTGTCTGTGATTATGGACAGATACTCAGTGCCGAATGTCTTAACGCATCGCGATTGGGGGGCATAAACCTGCATGGGAGTTTGTTGCCCAGACATCGTGGGGCGGCACCTGTTCAGTGGACGATCTTGTCAGGCGATCCTGATGCTGGGGCGACCGTGATTTTGATGAACGCCAAATTGGATGCCGGACCAGCTGTTAGTGTAGTTCGAACTACAATTCTCCCAGATGAAACTAGCGAGCACTTAGAATCTAGATTGGCAATATTAGGTGCGAAGTGTACCGAAGAGGCCATCGAAAAGTTATCTGCAGTCAGCGTTATCGACAGTGAGACCATAGCTGGTTTGGGCGTTCAACAAGACCGACTTTTGATCACTAAGGCGCCACGTTTTTCCAAGCAAGACGGGCAATTGGATTTTCGATTATCAGCAAACTATTTAGTCCGTTTGGTAAGAGCTTGCCAGCCTTGGCCTGGAACATTTGCTGAGCTTGCTTGGCGGGGCTCAGACAAGAAAATGCGACTACTGATTCGCAGTGCCAGGGCGGTTGAGGAATCGAGTGCTAGGCCTGCGGGAGAGGCATGGCAAGTAACACAGTCGGAGCTAGATAGTTGGAAAGTTAACGAATTGGGGGAGAGCTGGCCTCAGGCGATCGCGGTTTCAACCGGAAATGGCTTGTTGTTAATCGGCAGAGTGCAGCCTGCAGGTCGTCGAGAAATGTCTGTAGAAGAATTCCTGCGCGGCCATGCACTCACAAACGGTGGCACTTTTGTTTTGCCGGCGAGCCCTGTCAAACAGTTGGTGGAGTAAGGCAGCCCAGCGACTAAGCGATGAGCTCCGGCACGACCCGTCCATGCACATCGGTAAGTCGGAAATCGCGACCAGCCCATCGATAAGTGAAGCGTTCGTGGTCGAACCCCAGTAGCTTCAAAATTGTGGCATGCAAATCATGCACATGCACACGATTCTCGACGGCTTTAAAGCCAAACTCGTCCGTCGCACCGTGCACGTAACCACCCTTGACTCCCCCGCCGGCCAGCCACATCGTGAAGCCCCAGTGATTGTGGTCACGACCGTTAATCTTGCCCTGGTTGCTTCCTTCCTTTGGTAATTCTACGGTAGGCGTCCGACCAAATTCACCACCCCAGATTACCAGTGTTTCCTCGAGCAAACCGCGTTCTTTTAGATCATTCAACAAAGCGCCAATGGCTCGGTCGCATTGCCCAGCCAAATCGCGATGTCGTTCAGCGATATCATCATGGTTGTCCCAGGGTTGCCCCTGGCCGTGCCATACTTGAACAAACCGAACTCCATGCTCGATCAATCGTCGAGCGATCAGAAGTTGTCGTGCTTGCACACCTGGCCCGTAAGAATCCAGAATGTATTGAGGTTCGTGCGATACGTCGAAAACTTCCGCTGCCTCACTTTGCATTCGATAGGCCAATTCGAAGGACTGTATTCTGGCTTCAAGCTGAGGGTCTGTATCTCGATTTGCTTGATGGCTGCGATTGAATTGCTGGACGAAGTTGAGCCATTCGCGCTGCTGGGAGGTACTCAATCGTTGGTTGCTGATATTCTCGATTAACCGGTCGACGTCTTCGTATTTGGTATCAAGGTAGGTGCCTTGGAAAATACCTGGAAGAAAACCAGCTTGCCAGTTTTGGGATTCTTGTATTGGATAACCGCCTGGACACATGGCAATAAAGGCTGGCAAGTTCAAGTTGTCTGTGCCCAGTCCATATGTTAACCACGATCCCATACTGGGCCGCACCAACCTGGCTTCTCCGGTATTCATCAATAAAAGTGATGGTTCATGATTTGGGACATCGGCGTGCATTGAGCGAATGACGCATATGTCGTCACTATGACGAGCTGTATGCGAGAATAACTCGGAGACCTCGGTCCCGCTATTTCCATAGCGCCCGAAACGAAAGGTTGACGGGTACAGCGCACCAGTCTTCCGTTCGGTTCTAGGGGTCTCGCCGGGCATTGGCTGCCCAGCATACTTTGCTAGGCTTGGTTTTGGGTCAAACGTGTCCACATGGCTAGGCCCACCGTTGGCAAAGATGTGGATCACTCGCTTCGCCTTGGCTGGAAAATGTGGTGCCGGCTTGGCCAGTAGGGGATTAATTCCTACCTGATTCTCACTAGCGATGGACTCAAGTTCACCACCGAGCAAGGCTGGTAGCGTCAAAGAGGCCATGCCCATACCGCATCGCGAAAGCATGGAACGCCTATCCAGCGGCACCAAAGGTTGATTTGAACGATAATTAATCATGCCAATTCAATCCAGATATTGCAGTAGGGCAATCAGTCAACAAATGCAAATTCATTTGTTGCCAAGAGAGCCGATGCGAGCTGTGACCAGGGATCCAGCGGTTGTGGGATGGGAAGCGGTAGTTCATCGCGTGAACGAAAAGCTCGATCCTGTCCGACATATTGCACGCGGACCGACCATTCGAAGCTGTCGTGGCTAGGGTTTTCAATACAATCAGTAACGAAGTCGATTGTATCGCCGGCCTCAACTTGAATCGCTGTGACTGAAGTGGTTGACTCACCGGACTTTGCATTCCACTGTCCGTTACAAATGCCAGCCACGAGAATTGTGCCGCGAACACCGTCGCCCTGATCTGAAGCATGCTTGATTCGTCCGTTAATATTCACTTCGCCCTTTTGTGGTGCGGTCCAACGACGAACTACGGCATGCTGCATATCGTTACCTGGATGCCCCCCTACAGCCGTTAACATGGCCCAGCCTATTTGTGGATCGCGTAATTGCGAACCGCCGCGCCAACTGGAATCCACAAAGTTCGGCAAAAGCGTAAAGCCTTGTAACGACTTCTGTGAGGGGTCGAAAATTCCATAACCACAAGACCAAGGATTCCGCGGTCGCGATTCACTAGATGCTTTGGCAGTGCTTGCTTGTTGCAAATACGCTTGGCACTGGATAATTTCTGCCTCCGCCAATTCCCTTCCCAATAACTGGCGTCCCAACCACTGAATGGCTTCTGTTTCAGATGCACCGCCCGCCCTGCTCTTTGCTCTAGCGCCAACACTGGTTGCCTGCTCGGCAGTGAAATCACTGTTCATCAGAAACAACCCTTGCTGAGGGACAGTTGTTTGCAAGCGTCGAGGGCTGTGTGTATCGGGGCTGGCAAAATCAAATGTTCGGAACAAATTCGGAAGGTTCTGCCTGTCGATATAAGCATAAAGTGTTCGCCGATGCGTATACGGAGTCGTCGTAATGCTCTGGCTAACACCAAGAACTGTATTATCCAATTCACCACAGCTCGCTAGCAAATTATCGCGTAACGATTCAAAGTCCATACGTCGCCGGTTCATTTTCCAATACAGCATATTGGCCGGATCGATGGCCTCTTCGTCTGGCTTCGAGGTACTCTGTTGTTGGTAAGTGCTCGATGAAACAATAGTACGAATCAGCGATTTGAGGCTCCACTGCTTGGACCTGAGCTCGATGGCCAAGAAGTCCAGTAGTTCTCTTTGCAGTGGTTCCGGACATCGAACACCAAGGTCACTTGGAGATTCGACCAGCGAATCACCCATCAACCGTAACCAGACACGATTGACTATCACGCGGGCGGTCAGTGGGTTCGTGGGTGACAGAATCTCATCCGCCAAGGATTTTCGTCCACTTCCATCTCCAAACGACCGGTTGTCAGGTGAAAGAAAACTTACAAAACGTTGGTCTACCTTGTCACCCCGATTCCTGCCTCGTAACAACACATAGGACTGACGCTGTTCGGAGCTGTCCGTCAGACGATGTGGCCAGGGCTCTCCACCTGGTTCGTCAGTGTTCAAGAAAACGCCGTACAATGCGTAATAGTCGGCTTGGTCGATTGGATCGTATTTATGTTCGTGACAGCGTGCGCAGGCAAGTGTCATGCCCATCAATCCCCGCGATACGACATCCAGTCGATCATCAATGATGTCATTCTTGTTATTGAGAAATCTCCTTCCAAGAGTCAGAAACCCAAGGGCAGGCAAATTCTCTGTCTGTCCCTCCGCGGCCAGGAGATCGGCGGCCAGTTGTTGACGAACGAATTCATCATAGGGCATATCTTGATTAAATGCGTTTATAAGCCAATCGCGGTACTTGTATGCACCTGCGTACTCACGATCTTCCTGAAATACATAGCCCTTATTATCTGAGTAGCGTGCGACATCCATCCAATAGCGTGCCCAACGTTCACCAAAGTGAGACGAACAGAGAAGGCGATCAATCAGAGCCATGGTAACTATGTTATCTTCGCGTGGATCGCAGATGAGTCGCTGCAGTTCGTCGTAGCTTAAGAAGACTCCCGACAAATCATATGCCAGTCTTTGATATAGCGTAGCACGGTCAGCCCGCCTACTTCGTTGCATAGAGTGCTGCGAGAGTTGTTTACCCAGCAGCGAGTCAATTGGATTGTGATCTCCAGGCCGCACGCTGAACTCTTGATCACGGGAGACGGGCTGATAAGCCCAATGTTGCAATCTCTCGGCTCGCGACGTTGTATGCGACAAGACCGGATTCGCTGAGCGAAATTCTTCCGAAACAGGCGCACCGGCCAAAACCCATTGTTCGAGAATTTTCAATTTTACTTCAGACAACTGGCCGTCCGGCGGCATACGCAATTCAGGGTCGTCGTATCGGATTGCAGCCAACAAAAGGCTGGCCGATATTTCTTCCATGTCAATAGGCTGACCACGCGACCCCCCTTGTTCGATTCCCTTCCAAGAATCCAATGCCAATCCACCATTGGTTTCACCCACTTCATGCGAATGACACTCGAAGCATGAATCCCGCAGTACCGGGAGAACGTATTCAGTGAACAAATTGCCCAACTCAGTTTGGTCTTGAGCATTGCACGTGGAGGCAATCGATGACCACAAGACAGTCAATAAACATGTCTTAACAGCCGTAATCCATAGAGGTTTTGAGTTATTAGTGATCATATAATTACAAGCCGACTGAGGCGAGCGACTGCGAACTTTGGTGAGATAATTGTGGGCAGGAGGTCGCGTCAGTGAGACGTTAAGGTGAGGGAGCGAGTGTGGGAGTTTTAGCTGGGTTGTTTCAGCAAGGGGATGTGGGAAGCTAACCAGGTGAACTGCTTCTGTGCGATGGTGGACTATCAAAGATAAACAAAAGCTGGGTATGAGTGGTTAGATTACGAGTCCCTTGGGTTAGCATCAACTCAGGATTCGTAGCTTTAACCACTAACTTGGAATCAAACTATGACAAAGCACTAGCAGGCTGCTGCAAAAATAACCCGAAGCGTCAGAGCGTCAGCGAGGGAATGTGCCCAGCCCCTTGCTGACGCTTCGAGTTACTAATCGTCCACAAGATTTTGCAAATCGACTTTTCATCACCCTGCTAGCTGAGGTGGGATCAGCGTGGAGTAATCCTGATTATCGTCGAAAATCGTGATAATTGGGATAGCGCCAGAGAATTGTTATCTAATGCGCCAGTAAATTGCGCCGCTGAATTGTTATTAAAACATAGCAAGGAAGGTATTTGGCTCGGTTTACGTACCCTCCCAATCGGCTAAAAGAGCAAATTCGGATCAGGGGCAACCGCAGCCCTTCACGCATCACGGCGCAAGGCGTTTGAGGCCACAGGAACTTGGTAGGTCGGCAATTCGTTTTTGCCGGAGTGTGCTTGGTCGACGCGTTGATAATTTCGAGCTCGTTCATCGCATATTTTCCAATCGACCAATTGTAATTCCACGTTGCGATAGCCGCGGAATTCATTAATCACAGGTCGGAATACGATATCCAGAGGATCATTGATCGCGCCCAATGCTGGTAGCCATTCTTCGGCATTTCCGAATGCAACGGCCCGCATCTGTGCGCCGAATTGAGTGACTTGCATCGCCATATGCTTGCCGCTCGCGCCTAGCAGCTTTAGGTCTGTAAATTGCACTTGAGAAGCGTAAAAGAGCGGTCGCGGGTTTTCTTGACCAAACGGAGATAGCTTTTCCATTTGAGCAACCAAGGCAAAATCTAACTGTCCTAGGGCTGCCTCTATTTCGATTTCGAGTTCCGCCTCATGGTTTGCAACCGATGACTGTATGTCTACTGCATCTAAAAATGCAGCCCGAAAGGCGCCTACGTTGGGTTCTTCAATCTTTAAGCCTGCTGCAGCAGCATGACCACCTCCTGAAATTATCAAGTCCTGACACTGTTGAATCGCCAAATGTAAATTGACCCCATTGGGACTCCTGGCAGAACCAATGCCCGGTCGAATTCCAAGCTTGTCTAAAGCAATCATAACTACTGGGCGGTGGTATTTTTCAGCTAGTTTGCCAGCTACAATGCCGATCACTCCAGGGTGCCAATTAGGCGAAGCCAACACAAATCCGCTGTCAGCTTCAATGTCATGGACTTCCTTAAGCTGTTTTGTGGCGGATAAATGGATTGACCTCTCCAACTTATTACGATTCTCATTCAACTCCTGTAAATAGTCCGCTAATGCACTAGCTCGTTGCGGATCTTCCGTGACCAGCAACTCCACGCCCAATTGGGCTTGCCCTAAGCGTCCGGCTGCATTCAGTCGAGGAGCCAAACTAAAAGCGATATCTTCCGCGCACAACTCCTTCTTGTCGTCAAGTTTCGCGAGCTTCATCAGAGACTGCAGCCCATCGCGAGCATGAGTTTTTAAGGTCTTTAGGCCATTGCGCACGATGACACGGTTTTCATCAATCAGTGGTACGACGTCTGCTACCGTTCCAATGGCTGCCAAGCCAACTGCTTCCATCAGGAAATCACGCAAGCGTTTCGTTACTTTGGCTTGTCCAGTGTGTCTCTGGCAAAGTGCCCACGCCAGCTTAAATGCGACTCCTGCTCCGCAAAGCCCCGGAAAGGGATAATCTGATCCTGGAAGAGCCGGATGAACCAGAGCCTCGGCCACTGGTAGTTCATCCCCGTAACGATGATGGTCGGTGACAATGAGAGACAATCCCAACTCTTTGGCACGACGAGCCGGCCCGGGACTGGCAATCCCACAATCAACTGTCACTACGACTTGCTTGCCTCGAGCGGCAAGTTTTTCCATGGCCTCAGAATGTAGGCCGTAGCCTTCATCGATACGATTGGGCAAGTGATAGCTGACTTGAGCATTCAGATGCTTCAAGCATCGGTACATGATCGCTGTAGCGGTCATGCCATCTGCATCATAATCGCCATAGATTACGATCTGTTCCTGCTTCTCGATCGCCAATAGTATGCGCTGAGCAGCAGCGTCAATGCCGGGCAACAATTCCGGTGCGCGCAAATCTACCAATTTGGCGTGCAAGAATCTACGTATGGAATCTGGCTCGATGATCCCTCGCCGCCAGAGCAACTGGGCTAATAATGGAGAAACCTGGCATGATCTTTCCAAATCCTGGACTGCCCCTGGGTCATAGGGCTTGAACTTCCATTTCATCTCAGTGAATTCTAGCTTTGCGAGGGAGTAATATAGCGGTTAGAGCTCTCTGCATAGTCCTCACGGATCGGACTGAAGACATCCAAAACGGTAGCAGGTCCATCTATGGCAATTGCCCGATGCCTGACATTGGCGGGTATGAGATACATGGCACCTGGCTCAACTGTTCGCGTCTCATCTCCGATCGACAACTGCATGCGTCCGCTGAGCAGAATCCCCCCTTGCTCATGGGGATGTTGGTGCCAGGGAATCTCGGCTCCGGCTTCCATCTCAAGGTATGAGAGCATGAGATGTTCTCCAAAAGGAGCCTTTAATCGACAGCCTGCAACTGGTTGCACCCAATCCATCGAATCCAGATTGACAAATCCCACCTTGTTTCCTCCTCAAGTTAGATCTAGCTGCTATTTACTTTCTATTGGAAGCTAGTTTCATTTCTGAGCGATAATTTGCCCTGCAACGCTGTCCTATAAATCCAGGTAGCCCAGAACCTCAAGCCTTCCTCTACTCGTATATGGGATAAAAGCTTCCGAATGCTTGTTCGCAAAAGACTCCGGGGTCATTGAACCTCTGGTGCTTATCTAATTGAGAGATTGCCAACATTTCAGCTGCAGTAAGTTCAAAATCATAAAGACTTAAATTCTCCTCTAAGCGTGTTACTCGGGCGGTCTTGGGAATAACGGCAGTTCCACGCTGTATGCCCCATCGCAAAACGACTTGGGCTGGGGTTTTGCTGTGTGCCTGTGCAATTCGAACAACCGTCGGTTCAGTCAACACACTTTCGGATTCCTGTGCCATTCCTAACGGAACATAGGATCCGGCGCCAAGTGGTGAGAACGCCACATAGCCAATATTCTCTGACTGACAGTAACGCAGCAATTTTGGCTGGACGAGATATGGATGCGATTCGACTTGCAACACGGAGGGGCGAATTGTGGCATAGCTGAGCAAGTCTCGAATTAGCGAGCAACCAAAATTGCTAATGCCAATATGTTTGACCAGACCAGCCCTATGCAATTCTTCCATAGCGCCCCAGGTGTCAGCGATAGGCACTCGATCCGTTTGCATTTGCCCGTCGGTTTCTTCATAAAACCAACCAGGAGGATATCTAGATTCGATTGGCACGTACTTCAAAGTAATTGGAAAGTGGATCAAATATAGATCCAGGTAGTCCAGACGCAGGTCTCGCAACGAGCGTTCGATCGCAGGACGAACATGCTCGGGCCGGTGATAGGTATTCCAGAGCTTACTAGTCACCCATACTTCGTCTCGTTGGCAAATTCCCGACTCCAGAGCTCTGTGTAGTCCTTCTCCAACTTCCGCCTCATTCCCATAATCGCAGGCACAATCTAAGTGACGATAGCCAACCTCCAAGGCGGAAATCACCATTTGAGCGGCCTGCTCACGATCAATCTTCCATAATCCCAGCCCCACACTTGGCAAACTTGGTATACCAGCAATCTCAAGGTGTGTACTCACCAGACAAATCCTTCTTTCTATTCAAGTTCCGCCACATCAGAAACTCCGGCTTCGACATATCCATCCGAATATGGAACGAGTTTCATAAAATCAGGATGCACTCTCTGCAGATAGACACATCGTTTTTCAACTTTCAAGATATCCGTCACTACCGGACTACGGCTAGCGATCCAAAAACCGATCACCAACAAGATAAGTCCAAGTGGCAATAGAACTCCCTGGATGGCGATACCCAAAAAGCTCAACGCAAATCCAAAAACTAACATGCGTATTCCCACGCGGATGCTCTTATTGTGCATCCGCACAATTTCCTCGTCGATTGCCAAATCGAAATGATAATTCTGCATGTAAAGTGACGACAAGACGAGATACGGCAAGCCGAAGAGAAGTAAACTATATTTCACCCAGTTTGGTTGCCAACTCCCGGAAATCGGTATCCTGATTCGACTTGGCCGTCCGGTTTGAATGCAGTAATCGGGCAGCTTTTCTCCATAGCGAACAACAAGCACTTTTCCTTCACGCCAAAACGGTAAAAGTCGGTCATTGGGATCGCTTAATACTGTAGGCGGCGCAAAAGGGTTGTCGCTATTTTCCACAAATGAAATCGATGCTGAATGACTTAACGGGTTTCTTCTCGGACACAGTTTAAAGCATTTTCAAAATTGTGTACCTAAGTCTTGGAGTTTTCGGCCCCGAAGTTTTCCAGAATTCCGTCCGTTGGAGTGCCGTTTGAAGCACTTTTTAAAGTGAGTGCTGCAGTTGGCAATGTTCGCTCATGAAGGTGCCTTTGTTTAACTGAGGCTCCGACTGAATACCTTGCGCACCGCAGCTATTTGCAATGCAGTTGAGGGAACTCTCGACGTCCTCCTGAACACTGCGAATTTGCCAAACATACTGCAGATTCTCAGTGCCGAAGCCAGTATCGTTAACCAGAGTCAGTATATTGATCTGTATCGTACCGTCGAATTCAGAAATGTGGCCAATTCAGAAATCGAGGCTCAACAAACATGTTCCTATTACGGAAACTTGCCAGTTTCTCAATCTGTGTCTGCGTTCTTAGCGGATTCATCACGTATCAACACTTGCTGGCTGATGATACTAAATTCTTGATTGGCGCTGCAAAACTAGATATTACTCCTGCCGAACCCGTTCGCTTGAGCGGATATGCAACGCGAAACTCGCCTCTTGTCGGTATCGCCGATCCAATTTCCGTGCGGGCGATGAGTATTTTACCGGCTGGAAAGAATCGGTCTGAGTCACTAGTGATGGTCTCATACGACGGGATTGGCGTCACTAGCCTCATGACCGTCGAGATCAGCGCCTGGCTGGAGCAAAAGTATCAGATACCACGTAGCCAATTGGTATTGTGTTGTACTCACTCTCATGCGACTCCGCATGTATCAGGCGGACTCAAGAATCTGTATCGAGACCCGCAGTCGGATGAGGAGTTGGCAGCAACGCAACGCTATACCAACGAATTGCTTCGAGTGATGCGATTGTCGATTGATCAAGCTTTCGACAAAATGCAGCCAGCGAATTTGATTGTCAGTGAAGACAAGGCAGGATTTGCTATCAACCGACGCCTATTGCGCGCAGGCACATGGACGGGATTCGGTGCACAGCCGATGGGACCTGTCGACCACCGTGTGCGAGTCATGAAGGCGGTTGGGGAAGATGGAAAGCTATTGGCAGCTGCCTTCATGTATGCCTGCCACTGTACAACCTTAGGCGGAGACTTTGACCAGGTATCGGGGGACTGGGCCGGCCTAGCAGCCAGTCGATTAGAACAGGTCAATGAAACGTCGATCTTTCTGCCTATCATAGGCTGCGGCGCTGATGCAAATCCAAATCCCCGAGGCACGTATGAGTTGGCACAACAGTACGCTCACGCCATGGCGGACGCTGTCGTGCGCGCTATGGCAGTTGAGGGTTTGCCAACTCTGACCGAGAACATTGATACTCAATTCGGTTACGCCGGCTTGGCGCCTGAGCATCCAACTAATGAGCTGCTTACACAAAGAGCAGGGAACGACGCCAATCCAAATGAGAAGCGATGGGCGGAATACATGATGCAGGTAAAGGAAGAAATGGGGCGGCTGCCCGAAACTTACCCCATGCCAATACACACTTGGAAGTTTGGTGACCAACTGACGTGGGTTTTCTTGGGTGGTGAAGTCGTGCTTGACTACCAACTGCAACTTGAGAAAGAGTTGCCGACTGAAAAAACATGGGTGGCTGCCTACACCGACGACGTATTTGCCTATGTCGCCAGCGAGAGAATGCGCGCCGAAGGTGGATATGAAGTCGATTCTTCAATGATTTATTACCTGCAGCCTGGGCGCTGGCAAACGGGTACTCAGTCTCTGATCGTGCGGCGAGTACGCGAGATCTTAGAACAGCTAAGCCCCGAAGATAAGCCATTGACGGCTGAACAAGCCCTGACCGCAGTACATGTGCCTGATAGCTTCCGTGTTGAGCTAGTTGCGCACGAGCCCACTGTTCAAGACCCCATGAATATCGCCTTCTCGCCCGACGGCAAAGTATGGATCGTGGAAATGAGCGACTATCCGCTGGGTTCACCTGGCGGAGGACGGATCAAGTGGCTTGCAGACCGTGACTGTGACGGAATACTGGATGAGTCTCATCTGTTTCTATCAGGATTGAGTTATCCGACCAGCGTTTTTCCGTGGCGCGATGGCATTCTGTACATCGAAGCTCCCAACGTAATCCTGGCGAGTGATCAAGATGGGGACGGAGCTGCCGACCAGCGTGAGGTGTTGCTATCAGGCGTCGAACCAGCCAATCCGCAACATCGTGCCAGCGGTTTTGAAATTGGTCTCGATGGTTGGCTACACTTTGCAGCCGGTCACGGAACCAAACAATTACACAGCAGCCGAAACGACGTGACCTACGATGTTTCTGGGCGAGACGTAGCTTGGAACCCCGATACTGGCGAAATTCGAACGACTAGCGGAGAAACACAATTTGTCCGTGCACGTGATCCTTTTGGCGTATGGTTCGGTAACTCAAACAGCAAACCGATGTATCAATATGTTATTGAGGACCGATATTTGAAGGGCAATTCGATCGCTGGCGGTCCAAGCCAGGACCTACTGCGTCCCGGAGTAGCTCCACCTGTTTATCCACGCAGTCGTACAGTTGATCGCTTCAATGATTTGTATGCCTTAAATCGCTTTACCAGTGCCTGCAGTGCGATCATAAGCCGCTCGCCGGGTATTTCCTCCGAAGACGAATTTGTAGGTTTGATCTGCGAACCCGTCCATAATCTAGTCTCCAGAATCGAGTTATCTAACATTGGCTGTTCACTATCTGCGGTAAGGCATCCAGACGACAAGGATTTCGACTTTCTAGCTTCTACTGATTCCTGGTCGAGGCCTGTTCGTGTTATCAATGCCCCCGATGGATCGATCTGGGTATTAGATATGGTCCGGCAAGTGATCGAACATCCTGAATGGATACCTACTGCCTGGCAGGAAAGGCTCAATCTTCGAGGCGGAGAAAATCTGGGGAGAATATATCGTGTCTATAAGAACGATTTTTCTCCACAAAGAAATTTGGATATCGGAGATCTCCCTTCGGACTGGATAACTGCCCTGGCCAGTCCAATTGGGGCCCGCCGAGATTTGGCCCTAGCTCGAATTATGCAGAGCGAGGATTTTTCGCTTCGACAGCAAGTTGAACGATTGGCCGTAGAAAGTCAGAGTGATCAAGTCCGGGCTTCGGCACTTGGAGCCCTTGCCTCAAAACAATGGTTGACTCTGCGTGTTTTGAGCCAGAACCTGAACCGAAATCCGCGACTGACTCGTTGGGTAATCGAGTTGCTCGAGTCGGAGATTACTCGACCTCAAGATTCCTCAAACTTGGCCATATCAGACGTGACTTCGTTAATGGGGTCCATTGCTCGCGCCAATCAGGGACCCTCGGTCGACCTCCAATGGATTTTAACCGTCAGTCGATTACCTGTGGACACAACGGAGATCTCGGAGCCGTTGTCGCAAATTGTTGCTCGCAATTTGAACGACATATGGTTTTCGCGAGCAGTTTCACTAATAAACAACCCCGTATTGGCCTTTTCGATTGCTCAGGGCTTAATCGACGATAACCACGCCAAGAGCATCTCAGCCACGGATTTTGAAGAACAAGCAGAATGCTTTTGCAATCTGTGGAAGATCTCTCCCGCTGACCCAAGAGCTCAGTTGCTCAATTCCAAAGTTGGAAAAATACTTAATCGGAAAGATGCATTTCAGTGGCAAGATCTCATTGTACTATCTGCAGTCGCGAGGTTTCGCCAAGAACTAACGGGTGACCAGCAAGGCTCGCAGCTGACCAAAGTCATTACCAACCGCGCGTTGGCAACGGATACCAATGATGTTGAGCGCGTCATCTTGATTCGGCTTATGTTCGGCGGTTTGCTTACCAACACCGATGCGCTTGAATTAAGTAAACGATTGCTCGGTGGAGACCAGCCTCCGGTAGTGCAGCAATCGGCCCTTGAGTCAATGCGATCGCTGCGTGATGATTCGGCCGCCAGTACCATTCTGGATTCCTGGGCAAGCTTCACGCCTGGCTTGCGTCGCACCGCTTCGGCCACTCTATTGACTCGAGGCAATTGGATTAATCTTCTACTAGCTGCATTGGAAGAAGAAAGAGTTGGCGCTCGCGATATTGATCCGGCCAGTGTGCAGATATTAAGAAGCTATCGAGATCGCAACTTACGTAGTCGAGCGGAGGATATCTTTGGCAAGCCGACTCCGCGTGCGCAAATCGTAGCAAAGTACGTAGCTGAAATGCCTGCGCCAACGAAATCAGCACAGGCAGAGGAGCTCTTCCGCAACAATTGCGCTGCGTGCCACGCAACCGAATCTGGGAAAGCAAGTCCCCTAGGACCGTCGATCGATAACCTTGGGCACTGGACGCTCGATCAATGGGTAACCGCCGTCATGGATCCCAATCAAGCTGTGGAGGGCAAATACACGCAAACTTCTATCGTAACGTTAGATGGACAAATCATTTCCGGGATCATAGAAGAAAGAAGTACCCAGGATCTTCGTTTGGCGCTTAGCGATGGCTCTCGAAAACAAGTCCGGCTTGCGGACGTTGAAAGCCTGCAAGAAACAAATCGATCATTAATGCCTGAGGGCTTTGAAGAGAAACTTTCTCCAACGCAACTAGCGGAAATAATTGGATGGCTTCGTTCGTCTCGCCCATAGAAAGCGTGATGCCAGATTCGAAATCAGGAATTGAAAGCCGCCGAACTTGGCTAAGACGTAACACAACAAATATTGACAGGATCTCAGTAGGATAGGCTTCTAGCCTGTCAGCAAAAAGACAGACTAGAAGCGATCCTAATTTCGTATTATTACTCTCGAAGGGTCTCGCAGGCTGGAGAAGGACTGTTATCGATTTGCGGTACTCCGTTTTGGGCCGCTATTGAGCTCGCTGATAATAAGGTCGGAATTCAGGTCTATCCTGCCACTGAAGTCGATAGGGCTCATATTCCGGAGTAGTATACCAGTTGCGTGGTTCAGGCTCCCCAGGATTTACCTGCTGTTCCGGATAGTCTTTTCCGTCGACGCTAGCAGCGAGCGAATTTTGAAAGTCTCGCAAGTATATCTCGAGATTTTGTGAGGCACTTGGTCTTTCGGGCCACAAGTTTTTCTGTTCACTAGGGTCGTTCGACAAGTCGAACAGTTCGATGCTGCCTCCTTTGGACTCAATTAATTTCCAATTGTTATCAACCAAAGCAGTACCGCCGTTGTAGTTGAACGGGATCGGCTTGCCCCGGGCCTCATCTTGTTCCCTGTTAAATAAGGACGTTAGGCTTAACCCATCTTGCGTTTGGATAAAATCAGTTGCAGATAGACTGCAGATTTCGGCGATTGTTGGCGCGATGTCCATGGTGCAGGCTGGGTAGCTACTGATTCGCGGATGCTTGATTTGCGATGGCCATTCAATGATGGCAGGTACTCTCAAGCCACCTTCGTAGAGAGTCCCTTTGTTGCCGCGTAAGTGCCCGACAGTCGAAGGCTTGATATTGGGTAGACCTCCATTGTCGCTGCAGTACCAAACTAATGTGTTTTCTGCGATTCCCAAATCTCTTATTCCGGAACGCAAATTGCCGACCGCCCGATCCAAGGCCACGATTTCACCGTAATGATGCTGGGAGGCGTCGGGCAATGCACTAAAATCCGCGCGGTCCTGGTCTGCCGCAACAAACGGGCTGTGTGGCGATCCGAACCAGATAACCGTGAATGAGGGGCGTTCGAGAGCACAATTCGCAGAAATAAATTTTAAGGCCTCACCTACAACAATTTCAGACGAGTCCCCCTGAAATTCTTCAAAGCTTCCTTGGCGGCTCAATATGGGATTCCTATCGAAAAAATTTGTGACGCTCAACCATTGATCAAACCCAAAATGGCCCGGGTGATGGTCATCATCTTTTAGGATCGGTGCCCCAGGACCTCGATAACCATTCAAGTGCCACTTTCCAAAATGGCCAGTCACATAGCCGACTTTCCGGAGGGCTTCCGCCAACGTGGGTTCTTGCAGACGCAAGGCGTATCCGTGGGATTGCACGCCAGTGCGATTGTTGGTTCGTCCAGTCAACACGGTAGCACGCGTGGGAGAACAAACCGGTGCCCCGGCATAGAATCGATCCAGTCTCAGTCCCTGAGATGCCATCTGATCCAAGTTGGGCGTTTTCAAGACCGGATGTCCGATATACCCCGTCTCACCCCAGCCTTGATCGTCTGCCATGACTAAAACAATGTTTGGCTGGGCTGCGAGTGAAAAGCCTGGCGAAAAACAATTTACCAAGGCAACAAACAGCATCCACCTCAAATGTACTCGGCAAAAGCAGCTAAACATTTTTATTCCTTCAAGTTGTTCTGTGTGATGTTCGTACGACGAAATTGGTTATATGACGTACACATCAAAAGCTCGTAACATAGTAGTAGTTCAACAATTATCGACATGATTTCAGTTATTGACACGATTTCAGTAGGATAGGCTTCTAGCCTGTCAGTCAGCCAAATGGACGGCCTGTAGAACGCTTCCAGCCGTCATGCAACAGGAAAGCCTAGAAGCTGGGGTGGCTAAAAGTCGTTCAGATGGCGCAATTTGTATGGACATAAGATAAGAAAACTGTTGAACTCCCTTGGATAATTATTTGGTTTTTACCTAATGCAAAGGAATACAACAGTGGGTATATCATGGCCATCTTTCCGCGGGAAAAGCAAGACCCAAACATCTGAGATCTCGAGAAGGGGTGCATTTTGCACAAAGGCTACCTGAGGAGCTTGAACGAAGCTATTGCTACGGGAGCCAGCATAGACGCGCTGATCATCGACGTCCAAAAAAAGTCTCGGAGATGATGCAGACAAGATCACATGAGAAGGACGATTAGAGGCCGCTGAAAAACTCAGCAAAGAGGTCGTATCGTCGCCGCGTGCAGAGCGTTGAGCGTCTCGCGAGCGACGTTTTACCGGCGTCGTACAAAGACGGAAACGAAACCGCGGCCAACACCGGGGCGTGCCCTTTCGGTAGACGAACGCCGAGCGGTGCTTGGCGAGCTCAACAGCCAGCGTTTTGCTGATCAGTCGCCACGGCAGGTTTATGCAAAGTTACTCGACGAAGGCA
>JAGQOY010000080.1 GCA_020427005.1 Planctomycetales bacterium | reverse complement strand
AATTGTTCGGCGACTTTGATCTAACTACATTTATCAAAGCCAAATATTTTCAACGCGATTGAATTCCATCAGAATTCTGTGGCTGTGTGTTTAAACTGTCTGTGATGTAAATTCCCATTTCTTGAATCAGATCTGTTAAAATAGTGCTCATCATCAAAGCATTTCATTATATCGGCAAGAGTGTTCTTATGACCTTCGCAAACCGGTTGCTTATCGCGTGCTTGGTAGTAGTTTACTTGCTTGACACTGGACTAGCTCAACAAATTCCCAATGCCGGGAAGAGACCGAACGTACTGTTTCTAGCTATTGATGACCAAAACGATTGGATTGGCCATCTCGGTGGACACCCGCTGGCTCAAACGCCTCATATGGACGCACTGGCGGCGCGTGGTACTACATTTCTTAATGCGCATTGCCAAGCCCCTTTGTGTAATCCGTCTCGGACAAGTTTGATGTTAAGCCTGCGTCCGACAACAACCGGCGTATATGGCTTGGCTCCGTGGTTTCGTACATTGCCAGAGTGGGAAAACCGAGTCTCGCTTCCGCAACACTTCAAGGCACATGGGTACCGTACTTTGACGACGGGGAAAGTCTACCACGGTGGAGCAGGTGGTCCGAAACAACGCCAACAGGAATTCGACGTTTGGGGATCGGCCGGAGGAATCGGTGCGAAGCCAGAATCAAAGCTCATACCACCTACACCTATGGGCAATCATAACTTGATGGATTGGGGCGTCTTTCCCCATCGCGACGAAGACAAAGGGGACTACCAAGTTGCTAGTTGGGTTATTGAACAACTGCAGGCAGCACCTCGTGAAGAACCTTTCTTTTTGGCTGCCGGATTTTTCTTGCCGCACGTTCCATGCTACACCACTCAGTCCTGGTATGACCTGTATCCAAACGACGATAGTGTATTGCCAACCATACTCGAAAACGATCGTGACGACACACCCAGATTCTCTTGGTACATCCATTGGAATCTTCCTGAACCACGACTCAAATGGGTACGCGAGAACAATCAGTGGCGCAACTTGGTCAAGAGCTACCTTGCCTGCACCAGTTTCGTTGATGCGCAGATTGGACGCATTCTAACGACTCTCGAGGAGACTGGTTTGGCGGAAAACACTATCGTTGTCATCTGGGGCGATCACGGATGGCATTTGGGCGAGAAAGGAATTACCGGCAAGAATACTCTGTGGAACGACGGCACTCGCGTTCCATTGATCTTCGCTGGACCAGGCGTTAGCGCCGGGGGGCGTTGTGATCAACCGGCGGAACTTTTGGATATTTACCCTACGCTAGTAGATTTATGTGGGCTCTCGGCGCGCTCCGACTTGGAGGGCCTAAGCCTGGTCCCTCAACTTCGGGATGCAAGTACGTTTCGTGAACGACCTGCCATCACCAGTCACAACCAAGGCAATCACGGAATCCGCAGCCACAATTGGCGATATATACGTTACGCTGATGGTACGGAGGAATTGTACGATGAACGAACGGATCCCCATGAATGGCATAATCTAGCCGGACAACCTCGCTATGCCTCCATTGTGGAGGAACATCGACGTTGGTTGCCGAAGATCGACGTGCCTCCAGCTGTGGGAAGTGCGAGCCGCGTGCTGACCTACGACGCAGACACTGACGTTGCGATTTGGGAAGGAGCCGAAGTGCATCGTACGGATCCTATACCTGAGTGAGCTGTTCTATCACAATTCCAATAAATCTTACGTGCATGGAAATGCGACCAAAAAACAGGTTGAGGCCTTGAATTCATGAACTTCAGACAATCGATCGCTTATGCAGTAACATTGGTTTCACTTTTGTTGGCGAGCCGAGCTTTTCCCAGTCCGCAAGATCCAGCGGCAGCTGAAGCACCCAATATCTTATTTGCCATTGCGGATGACTGGGGCAAGCATGCCGGGGCTTACGGCACACCTTGGGTCAACACACCCAATTTTGACCGCATCGCTCGGGAAGGCTTGTTGTTCAACAACGCATTTACACCGATGGCCAAATGCGCGCCCAGCCGCGCCATTATCCTTACCGGTCGTCATCTATGGCAAAATGAGGAAGCCGGCAACCATATGGCGCATTTCCCTTCCAAGTTGAAGAGCTGGCCAGAGGTCTTGACTGACTATGGTTGGCACATGGGAATAACTGGCAAAGGTTGGGGTCCGGGAATTGCCAACGATGATCAAGCCAAGCCACGAGCCATTACAGGTAGACCCTTCAATGACCGCAAAACCGAGCCGCCTACTCGGCAAATGAACTCTCTCGACTACGCCGCCAACTTCGTAGATTTTCTAGATGCGGCCCCCGATGGAAAACCTTGGTGTTTTTGGTACGGCTCCACGGAACCGCACCGTGCCTACGAATTCCAATCAGGTGCAAAAAAAGGCGGCAAACAACTGTCAGACATCGATCACGTACCGAATTACTGGCCGGATGATGAAATCGTAAGACACGACATGTTGGATTATGCATACGAAGTAGAATACGTCGATCATCATTTAGGGCGTATGATTGCCGAGCTAGAAAAACGACAATTGCTCAATAACACCGTAATCATAGTCACGAGCGATCACGGTATGCCTTTTCCACGAGTCAAAGGTTACGCATACCACGATAGCAATCATATTCCACTGGCCATACGCTGGCCCCAGGGAATCGCCAACCCAGGACGTGTGATCGATGATTTTGTTAGCTTTATCGATATTGCACCGACTGTCCTCGACTTAGCTCAAATTGCTCCCATCGATAGTGGTATGCAACCAATCACAGGCACTAGCCTGCGTGAAATCATGGATAGCGAGCAGGCTGGACAGGTCGTGGCCACCCGAGACCATGTTCTCATCGGTAAAGAACGCACCGATGTGGGTCGACCGCACGATCAAGGTTATCCAATTCGCGGCTTACTCACCGCCACACATTTGTTCTTGAAGAATTATGAGCCCACTCGATGGCCTGCCGGTAATCCGGAAACCGGCTATCTTGATACGGACGGAAGCCCAACCAAGACGCTTATTTTGCAGCGCGGTCGTCAGAATCGTCAGGATATCTATTGGCGACTAAACTTTGGCATTCGTCCGGATCGAGAGCTGTTTGATCTTGTACAAGACAAGGATTGCACGCAGAACTTGGCAGATTCCTTAGCACAACGATCATTGGTCGCGCAAATGGAGCAACGCTTGGAAGCTTCGTTGCGTGACCAGGGCGACCCGCGTATGTTTGGCAATGGCCACCTTTTCGATGAATACCAACCTACGGCTGGAGAAGGTTTTTACGAAAAGTTCATGCGTGGCGAAAAAGTCAGCGCTGGCTGGGTAGAGAAGACAGATTTCGAATCCAAGCCTATCGAACCTTAACCTCCTACTGGCACGTTGTGTGAATTTATGGTTCCTGGGCTCTCAGTGTCTTTGTGACACAGGCCTTTCATAACTGGGAGCACTCAAAGCCACAGAACATAATCATCTTGAAGACTCTACGGAGGCCGCAACAAATCGCAAAACCTCTGCGGCGATGTCGACATCCAAGGTGGCTGACAATCCCTTCCAGCCCGGCACTGCGTTTACTTCTAGCAAAACCTCCCGTCCATCGCGAGTGGGCAGAATATCGACACCAACAATATCCCCACCCACTGCCTCGGTGGCGGCTCGAGCCATCTGTAGCTGCCGATCTGTCACTTCGTGTGGCTCAGCTAAATTGCCCTGGGAGAGGTTGGTACGCCACTCCCCTGCCCTGGCCAACCGCTTGATTCCCCAATACTGGTTTCCAATTATCAGAATGCGAATGTCGTATCCCAAGTGCTCTACAAATTCCTGCACGTAAATTACTTGGCCCATCTGCTGCAAGGTACCAAATACCCGCCAAGCCAAGTCTTTATCATGAAGGCGCAGAATCCCACGTCCTTCACCTCCAAATAGTGGCTTAACCAGCACATCACAACCTAAAACTTCGAAAGCCTCCATAGCCGTAGCACGGCATTGACATACGATGGTATTTGGCAGAGGCAGGTGGGCCGCGTTAAATCGCTCCAGAGTTAGCCATTTATCAATGGATATTTCGAGGCAACGCGGAGAGTTGAAAATGGGCACGTCTTGTCTCTGAATAGCCCCTAACGTGTCCATTCGGAAAATGACCTGTTCCAAAGATCCGAGTGGCATACTTCGAACTATGATTGCGTCTAGACGCAATTGAGTAAGTGAACTGTGGTTCACCCCACTATTATTGGAGCAACCAAATACGAGTTCGCTACTCGACAATTCTTTTTGCGAAGTTAGACCAACCCACAGGTCTTGAAACCGTAATGGGACAATTTCTAGGGCGCCGCTTTCTATTCGCTCAGAAGCGTGTTGTAGTTCGGCCAAGTAGGGACTATCAGGTGTGCTCAATACACCGATTCGTGTGGTCATATACTCTGCTAAGACTAGGCGATTCCAAAACTCTTGGCGATTAGATCGGAGCGGCTTTCACCAAAAAACCAACTATTACCTGAACTTAGATTGATTAGTCTGATTGCAGCTGGACTGAACAAGCCTGGATCGATTTTGTAAAAATCAAAGTCATTTCTTCGAAATATTTCGGCAAAAGGAGCGCCATAATCGCCCGAGGCACAGCTTGGCAACTGCCTGCTAAGTTCTGCTAACTGATCATCGTCACCGCTGAGCCACAAGGTAACTAAAGCGCCATAGAGTATTGCGTCGTTTGTTCTGCCAATTCCACTTGCCAAATCCGGTGTGCATGGTGGCAACGGAGCAGTGCCGTGTGCGCTGACAACCTGGTGAATATCGAATCCGAGCTCGTGTAACTTGTGCATGGCGGTTTCAACACTACGCGCTACAACTTGTAAGCAACCTGCGATGCTTCGCGTTGGGGCTACCGCCAAAAAAACGTTCTGCACATCCACACGACACTCTTGTGCGATGTACTCGGCTACTTCGCAAGTAGGCATCTGATCTGTTTCCAACGTCCCAACTGCCAGCCCAGAATCATCACTGATTTCCAGCTTTACCAACAAGGGCTCGCGTCCCCGTTTCAGACGCATCGGCCCCGATCCCATCGCAAAGTACTTGCCGCACTGCACTGGCCAACCAGCATATTGTGTTAGCATACAGGCTTCAAACGGATGATCGGTCCAAACTTGGACCCACGGACCAGGCCATATGTGGACATTTCCGACATGACAACTCACGTCAGCCAAACCCGCCATACATATACGTGCTAACTGGAGTCCTGCGGCGAAACCTCCAGGCACTCTGATACCGAAATCTAGTACGTGTGCTCCGCACGGTAAACAACTGGTTTCGATGCGAAGTTTTTCCGAGGCTGCTTGAATTTCTTGAAACAGCCCATGAGCTCCAACATTCAAGTTCCTTCTCAGCATGCTGCTTCCCCTGTAATACCTGAATGCCTAAGGCTAGATCTATCTATGTTGTTACCAATTGTCTACTTGCAAGACTATGACATCTTGTACGGTTTTCCTTTTTTTCGCAACGTGACCGTTGCTGTTAACTGCCTACTTGAGCAACAATCAGGATAATCCTGGCCTCAATTTACTTGCATCTACGCCATATGTTTCACTGCGTGTAGAATGTGTGATTCTTTTTTCGTTCAAATGAAAAACCATTCTACCATTGCACTAGCTTCGGACTCCAATCCACAGTGGCCAGCCTGACAATCGAAAACTACGTCAAAGCCATTTATCAGCTCACGTTGGCAGAGCCCGAAGCTGCGGCCTCTACCGGCGCCATAGCATCGGTTTTGCAAGTATCACCTAGCTCTGTTACCAGCATGCTAAAAACCTTGCACGAACAAGGGATTGCGGATCATCGGCGATATGAAGGAGTCCGGCTAACCGAAAAGGGCGTAAAGCTTGCTTTGCGCGTACTTCGGAGGCACCGTCTCGTCGAGCTGTTCTTAGTACGTACCTTGAACTTCAGTTGGGATGAAGTACATGCGGAAGCGGAGAACATGGAGCACGCTGTCAGTGATTTGTTGGTTGATCGAATTGACTCGTTTCTTGGATTCCCCGCTTGCGATCCGCACGGTGACCCGATCCCCCGGGCCGATGGCAGCCATAGTGTTTCCCCGGGAGTGCCCTTGCTACAATGCCAGGCTGGTTCGACCTGCCACTTGCATCGCGTGCTGGATCAGAAGCCAGAATTCTTGCGATTTCTTTCCGATTCTCAGCTCGAAATTGGCTGCCAATTAGCCATTTTACAAAATGACTCCGTGGCCGGAACAATAACCGTTCAAGTTGCCGAGCAACGGACCATCCTAGGCTATGAAGCAGCTCGTCAGATTATGGTTGAGTTGGTGTAGACGATGCCAAGCAGATTGCTGTATGGAATGTTTCTTTGTTCTCCATTCTACGGTGAAGGGAGCTTCCTGCACGACATATGCCTCGGATTCGTTGATGGATTGGCTATAGCCAGTATCTTCGGCATGCTGTATCACACTCTCGATAGTCGCAAGGGACTGGTCGTTGAAGTTGCAATACCGTTGGCTCTTTGCGCTGTACTATTCGGACTGATTTCGCTGGATGTTTCTAAGAATACGCAGATTGATCTGAGCCAATGCGTACTCATCGCGGTTGTCAATTTGTTTCCGATTTCCATTGCCAAGACTCTAGTCAAGCTTGCTCGGAAGGACAGCTTGGAACTGGTCGATTTCTTTCGATTGGTTACCACAGCAGCGATTTCTGTAACGGCCTTATTGCACGACGATTTGGTATTTGATGCGTTCACTTTCACCATATATTTACTCATGTGCTGCTTGATTTTTGTAGCCGCCGAGTGGGCATGGTCGACGCAACGTAAATCCAAACCCTTAGCAACCATATTTAGTCTGAGTGTCATTTGTTTTTCAGTTTTCGGGGTGGCAACTCAGAGCCTAAAGTGGGACTTCTTTCCCCTTTTGGGAATCACCTTGGGCTTGATCCTGTGGCCAGTTCTTTTTCGTTGGTTCACACAACATTCGGTGATCTGGCAAGGTCTGGCGCTAGAGATGGCTTCTCAAAGGTTGAAATATGGTTCGGCAAGTTCTCTAGCTCGAGTACGCATGCCGATCTCACTTTGGAACTTTCAGCCAGGCGTCTGTTACCTCAACCATGGGTCATTTGGTGCCGAACCGACTACCGTGCAAATCTCACAGCGGAGATGGCGCAATCGCTTGCACGCTGAACCAATGGATACGTTGGCGCGCCGCTCTGATCCTCAGTGGTTCCGTTCGCGTCGGGAGCTGGCCGCTTGGCTGGGTACGGCAGAAGAAAACATCGCGTTTTGTGAAAACGCAACTGCAGCCATGAATGAACTAGCCAGCTGGTTTCCTCTTCAATCCAGTGATGAGGTCCTACTCAACAACCACGAGTATGGGGCGGTACGGCGAATCTGGCAGCGGGCTGCAGATCGCGCCGGTGCCAAACTTGTGTGCGTCGAGATTCCGCTGCCATTGGCAAATGAAGCTCAGTTCCTCGACCCCATACTGGCCGCCTGCACTTCGAGTACCAAACTAGTAATTGCCAGCCATATCACTTCCCCCACGGCCATCCGCTTACCGGTCGAGCGGTTAAGAGAGGAGTTGGCGAAACGCGAAATTCCTTTATGTATTGACGGACCTCACGCCTTATTGCAGGACAGGATCCATTTGCAGCGGTTGGGTTGCGACTTTTATACAGCTAGTTGCCACAAGTGGTTATGTGCGCCATTGGGCAGCGGTTTTGTGTATGTGGCACCCAAGTGGCATTCACTTTGCCAACCTGCGCGCCTCAGCTGGGGACGCTTAAACCCCAATCAACCACAATCCTGGACGGACGAGTTGGTTTGGACCGGCTCAAGAGACTACTCAGCCTATTTTGGCATTTCGACCGCAATTCGTCTTTTTGATCAACTAGGTCGCGAGCGGCTCGAGGCTCGCAACCATGCCTTGGCTGCCTATGCTCGTTCACGATTGGCCAGTTTACCCGGAGCCTTCATCGTAGCGCCCGATGACCGCAGCTGGTATGGTTGGATGATTGCAGTCGGTTTACCTGCAGGGGATCATAGCACTTTACAAAACCGGCTTTGGGACCGCTACCGAATCGAAGTTCCAATAATGCAATTTGGCAATCAGTGGTTGATTCGTGTTTCGTGCCACTTGTATGTTACAACTTATGACATTGACTTCTTATACGGCTCATTACGCAAAGAATTAAGATTTTGACGTTCCTACCCACCAATAAAAAGAAGTAGCTAATGCAATTTCGCTTGCGAACTGTGTTTGCCCTATTGGTAATTGGTGGAATCACAACTGCATCAATTGCTCGCTGGTTGCGGCGGCCGGTTACCAGTAACACGCTGGATGGACAATCATTTCAACTAGCTGGCCCAAGTGCGCTGTTGTACTGCGTGATGACAAGCGACGCAGATACATTGAGTCGCATGCTGATGATGCAGAAATATGACCTTGATAAAACAGCGAGCCCCGAACAATGGACGCTACTTCAACACGCGCTCCTCCACGAGTGTTTGGACACAACGACTCTGCTACTCAAACATGGCGCAAATCCCAACTATGCAAACAAGGGAACTCCAACGCCGCTGGAGCTTGCCCGTCGCGCATTTCGTCAAGACCTTGTCGATGTTCTATTGGAGTACGGTGCCAAGGACCTCAATTCCCCACCTTAATTCCATGCCCCTTCCTGAAAATGCAGCAAGGCTACTCTGCCAAAACAGCCAAATTGCAGTGGCAAGTATTTGGAAAAAACGTTCAAAAAACCTCTAAGGCTAATCAAAGCAGTTAAATTTTGGAAAAAACTTGCATGTGAGCCATGGAGAGTGGACGATCAACCTTGCTGTCAGCTATTCACAGCCTATGATTACTACGTGGGTTATGAAGAGCCCGCAAAATGAACCTTCGGCTGTCATTCCGGCAGAGGGACCAATTTTTTGCGTTGGCCAAAGTCAATTACAGCAAGTGCAGAAGCACGCTCGATTTTCGCCAGTCTCGCAGCGGCTCCGCTTTTTGCCGCCTCCAGCCGAAGGATTCGAATTGTGCCGCCAAGAGGGGCTTCCTATGAAGACCTTCTTGGCGGTTTTTTTCTTGTCACCTCTTCATGCGACTAACTAAAAACACCGTGGTGCACTTCCCCGGCAATGTCTGTAAGGCGAAAATCTCTCCCTGCATGACGGAAGGTGAGACGCTTGTGGTCTAGTCCAAGAAGATGCAGAACCGTGGCGTGCACGTCGTGAATGTGCATCTTATTCTCGCGGGCATAGAATCCAAATTCGTCAGTAGCACCATAACGAGTTCCTCCCCGTACTCCGGCTCCAGCCATCCACATCGTGAATCCGTCAGGATTGTGATCTCGTCCGTCCTTACCTTGTGCCACGGGAGTTCGGCCGAATTCACCCCCCCAAAGCAATAGTGTATCGTCTAACAAACCTCGTTGTTTCAAATCTGCTAACAAAGCTGCAATGGGTTGGTCAACCTCCGCCGCATTCTTATCGTGTCCGGCCTTCAATCCCGAATGCTGGTCCCATTGAACCTTGGTGTCACTATGTGTTATTTGAATGAACCGAACGCCGGCCTCAGCAAATCGTCTGGCCAACAAACACTGTCGACCGAAATCCTCCGTAATGGGATTGTCCAATCCATACATTGCCAATGTACCGGCTGTCTCTTGGGATAGATCCTGGACAAGCGGCATCTCAGCTTGCATACGGTATGCCAACTCAAAAGAAGCAATACGGGCCTCTAGAGCATCTGAACTACTAGAAACTTTCGAATGACGCTTATTCAACTGCTGCAATAGATCCAACTGTCTTCGTTGAACAGTCGACGTCCATCGCGAATTGGAAATGTACTTAACTTGGGCTGCAGTCGAAGGTTGACTTGCTACACCAAGTGGTACGCCCTGACAATCAGCAGGTAAGAATGCGGAACCCCAATTATTGACGCCACCATGAGCCAACGTGGGGCAAATCGTGATGAAGGCAGGCAAATTCTGGTTTTCGGTACCCAGGCCATAGCTTACCCACGCGCCCATACCTGGCCGTACAAACGTGTCGCTTCCCGTATGGAGCTTGAGCGAAGCCCCACCGTGCGCAGCATTCGTTCCATATACTGAATTGAGAATACAGATATCATCAACGTATTTGGCTACATTTGGAAACAGAGAACTAACCGGTATGCCACTCTGACCATACTGCCGAAAACTCCAAGGGGAGGCCAATAAATTTCCAGTAGCCGCAAACTGCACGCGAGGCTTGTCAAAGGGCAACGGCTGACCATCGTGTTTATTAAGTAATGGCTTGTAGTCAAAAGTATCAATCTGTGATGGTCCACCCTTCATGAACATAAAGATTACACGACGGGCACGGGGAGCAAAATGGTACGGTGATTCCTTAGTGAACAATCCTTCCGGCGGTTGCCTCCGCTCCTCCGATGCAGCGTGTTGATGCAGCATGGCCGTTGCGGCTAGCCAGCCAAAACCAACTGCCGCGTTCTGGAGTACATGTCGACGGTCAAACATTCTTGCGATCATCTTGTGTTGGGAATTCGATCAGCGAATTCTCACCTGGGTTGAAATCTAATAAATACATACCTAGACGCCGATGCATTGCGAATACTGAGCATTCCTCCCGAGAAGTACAGCTATTGCACGTACACAAATTCATTAGCCACCAACAAACTCTGGCAAACAGCCGACCATGTAAAAAAATCAGCCTCCTCTCCAGACGCCAAATTTCCTTTTAAGTCAGCCAGTGAATCAAGGACCCAATTTACTTCCTGTTGATCCGGTGTTCGATTCAGAACTCTCTCAAACAGCAAACGAATTCGTTCCTTATCGTCATTACACGATTGCAGAATTTGGCGTGCCAAGCCATCTGCACATTTCATCAGCAAGTCACCATTCATCATAAATAATGCCTGAGAGGCCACCGTCGAAGTTGAGCGGTTACTACCTGAGATTGCAGCGTCGGTACAATCGAACAATGCAAAGCCGTCGTACAAATGATTGCGAATCACCGGCAAGTAGATGGACCTTCGTGGTGAATCATATTTAGTTTCGTCCTTGGAGGTATGATCAAAAAGGAATTCTCGATTGCCTACATGGAGCATCGATCCGCCCATCGCAAGATCCAACTGTCCGCTGGCACTTAACCATGCATCCCGAAGTGACTCAGCCTCCAAACGTTGCTCGTTGGCCCGCCAGTAGTATCGATTCTCAGCATCTTGCTGTTCGTTGGCATTACAACCTGTGGAAGATAGCTGCCATGTTTTTGAAAGCATAATGGTGCGATGCAAGTGCTTAATTGACCAATCCTGCCTAACGAATTCAGATGTCAACCAGTCCAGCAGTTCTCCATTGCTAGGCAATTCGCCCAAACGGCCAAAGTTGTCGGTTGATTGCACGAGTCCGGTACCGAAATGCCATCGCCAAACTCGATTCACAATCACACGGGCTGTCAAAGGATTGGAATGCGCAGATAACCATTCTGCAAACTGCAACCGTCCACTTTGGTTCTCATCAATCTGCAACTTACCATCGTATTGCAAAACGACGGGAACTCCGCGTGGGACGATTCGTCCAAGCGAGAGGTGACTTCCCCTAAGGTTTATTCTTGCGGCAATCGGGATGTCTTCTTGAACACCCATGGCTGTGGGTAGTATCGGTATACTAGCTTCCAATACCTTGAGTTGCTCACGGGCCGCAGTTAACTGCTTCTGCTGCTCCTCAGATAATTGTTTTTCAACAGCCTCGTCTCCCGTCCCTTCTGGCAAGCCCAGTTTGGCAGTTGAAAGCAGATTGGCTATGGACTGTTTCTGCTGCTCCACTTTGGCACTTTGTTCGTCATAGCAACTTTGTTCAGCTGCAGTCGCAACAACGTTTTCATGCCACTTTGCAATGGTCTTAAGAGACTCCATGGTATGAGTGCTCTTGAAGATGCCCAACATAGCGTAGTAGTCTGCTTGAGAAATCGGATCAAACTTGTGATCATGGCAGCGAGCACATCCAAACGTTTGTCCCAGGAACGCTTGGCCTGTTGTCTGGATCTGTTCATCGAGAATATCCATCAACATTTTAGTCTTGTCCGCTTCAGCCAAAACCTTTGGCCCCAAAACTAGAAACCCAGTAGCCGTCAACAACTCGATGCGACGCTCTTCCGACATGGTTGGCTCAACCAGTAGATCTCCAGCCAATTGCTCACGCGCGAACTGATCGAACGGTTTGTCCGCATTAAATGCAGTGACAACATAATCTCGGAAGCGGTATGCGTTCCCCAAGGCAACGTTTTCGTCCAATCCGTTTGAATCAGCGTATCGAGCTACGTCCAACCAGTGTCGCCCCCACCTTTCCCCGTATCTGGGCGAAGCAAGCAAACGATTAACGACTGTCTCAAACGCATTTGGAGATTGATCATCTAAGAAATCACTAACTTCCTCAGGCGAAGGTGGCAAGCCAATTAGGTCGAAAGTTGCGCGCCGAATCAGCGTCCGCTTGTCTGCAACCTGGGATGGCTCAAGTTCCAGGGATGTATGTTTGGCTGAGATGAAAGCATCCAAGGGGTTTGCGCCCCAGTTCTGGTTGCCTGTCGCTGGGATGCCGGGACTGACCACAGAAGACAACGACCAAAACCGTCGCGCCTCTTCAATATCAAAAGGTGGTGCAATTGGAGCAAGCTCAATACGGCCCTCGGAATGCGGCGCTCCATCGGCAATCCATTTTTCGAACAACCGAATCTCATCGTCTTTCAATTTCGCCTCTGGCGGCATCTGCAAGGACTCATCTTCATACCTGAGAGCCGCCAGAAAGAGGCTCTCGCTTGGTTGAAATGGAATAACCGGTTGCCCGCTTTTACCTCCTTTTTGAAACCCCGCCAGAGAATCTAACCGCAGTTCTCCTTCTTGGCTGTCCGAACCATGACAGGCCGTACAGTGTCTCTCTATTAGAGGAGCAATTTCTTTCCTATACCAGCTATCCGCTTCACCATTGTCGACTGCCTCAATCTCCTCTCCAGCCAAGGTACAACAAAGAGACAGACCAATCGCGACACTTGCAAGCACTCGTTGCCAACAAGCGCCAAACCGACCCTTTCGTATCAGCTGGCTCATTCGTATAAGATCGTATATCAGCATATTACCAACTCGGTCTAACGATTAGGTGGGACGGTTTGCATCGCAATCGAGCGAGGAAAAAACAAATCGATGTTATTGTGTAAGAGGTGGATATTCAGCCACCGAACCAAAAAGGTTCCTTAAGTGCGAGGGGTACAGTATCAAGAACTGGCTCCTATTTGATGTGGAGCATGCCATCCTAATATGATACCCTTATTGCACTCCGTGTTGCATTTTTGATGGGCAAGAATTCGGCGTCTATTCCTCAATCCAACACTTCACCCCTGAATCCTAATGACGCACCTCGAAACCGAGCGTATACGATTGCAGCTACAGTCTCCGGAGGACGTTTTGAAATGGGTGGACGAACTACCCCCGGAACATCAGGCTGAAGTTTCACCGGAATGGCTAGCACGTGTGCGAGCAGCACACACTCCGGATCCGTGGTGCTGCATGTTTGAAATCAAAGAGCGGACGGGAGATTCAATTGTCGGAGTTTGTGGATTCAAGGCGCCTCCTCAACATGGCAGCGTGGAAATAGCCTATATGATTCATGAACCGTTTCAGAGGCAAGGCTTTGCTACGGAAGCCACTGGCAGTTTAGTCCATTTCGCTTTTGGCTGGCCAGGAGTTAATAATGTCTGTGCGCACACGCCTATGGAACACTTCGCCTCACAGCGAGTACTTGAAAAGAACGGTTTTGAATGCTCGGGCCCGATCGATCATCCTGAGGATGGTCGAGTTTTGCGGTGGGACATTTCTCTAGGATAAACCTTCGATGGCGACATTTCAGCTCCTATGGACCATCCAATTCTCGCTCATGGCCTAAACTATTTCGCGGACAACTACGCACAGGCCCGCAACAAGTTTCGACAAGCTTGCAAATTCACCAGCGCCCAGCATAGGCTACATGCCTTCAAACTTCCAAGCGACAACCCGCTGCTTACTGAACTTGCAATGGATGTATGCATCATGAATCCGGATGCATCACAGACGTTGGTCCTTTCGTCAGGCCTGCATGGCGTTGAAGGTTTTCTGGGATCCGCCATTCAGTGCGCCTTCCTCGAATGTGCACGCAAATCTCCCTCAATTCGATTTGTTCTCCTGCACGGACTGAATCCATTTGGATTTGAGCACCTGCGAAGAGGCAATGAAGATAACGTCGACCTGAACCGGAATTTTCTGCTGCCAGACGAAGAATTTCAGGGCGCTCCCGCCACCTACCAGAAGCTAAACCCATTGCTGAATCCTCCTTCACCGCCTCGCGCCCTGGACTGGTTCCGCAGCAGAGCGATACTTGCGATCGCCAAACACGGAATGCAGCCGATCAAGCAAGCTGTTGCGGGTGGTCAGTACGAATATCCGAAAGGTCTATTTTTTGGTGGCCGTACTCCAGCTTCCACCCAGTTGGTCCTCAGGCAAGAAATGGCTGATTGGTTGAGAGGTTCCGATATGATAATCCATTTGGATTTTCATACCGGGCTGGGTAAACGTGGGGCCTGCAGTCTGCTAACCGACTATCCCCTCGATAGGCAACAGCGTAATTTATTATCCCGCAAGTTCGGACGGTGGCGGTTTTCGGAAGGTGGACGCGACAATTTGGCATACTCGACCTCAGGCAGTTTTGGGCGTTGGTGTGTTAAGATGAACTTTGCACTCAGATACTTCTATTTGTGTGCCGAATTTGGAACGTACGGACCACTTCATGTCTTGGACGGACTGCGTCGGGAGAATCAAGCTTATTGGTTTGGGTCTTCTAGCCAGCACATGCAAGCCGCTCGGAAATTAAAAGATCTGTTTTGCCCCGTTGCAACCGCTTGGAGAAAACGCTGCCTGAAGGAAGGATTTGGTTTAATTGAAACGGCGGTTGAGGCCTTGCAAGAAGGGGATATTCATAAGATCATGTCTCCGTGACGAACGCGCACAACGGCTGACTGAGCACCACAAAGTGGTTTCAGAGGAAAAAAAACCACCTATCCCGTCTCGCCTGTTTTGGTTTCGGATGCTATCTTACCGGTTTCACATCATTGTAACTCAACTGTCACTGCGTTGACCTGGAATTGAGAAAGCCATGGAAGTCTTTGTATGGGCTGTTTCTTTTGCGGCCTCGATTGCGGCTTTGGTACAGGCCTACTTGTTTTACAAGTGGATGATTACCTGTGATGAGGGCAACGAAGAAATGCGCACGATCGCTCAGGCCGTGCGCGAGGGAGCGAACGCTTATCTGAAGCAGCAATACGTGGTCGTGACCGCCGTATTTATCGTGATTGCTTGCCTTCTGGGTGTTGCCTCATTTGGCTTTGGGGTACAGAGCGGTTTTGTCCCATTTGCATTTCTGATTGGTGGCTTTTTCTCTGGTTTGAGCGGTTGGCTGGGGATGAAAACCGCTACGCAAGCTAGCAGTCGCACAGCAGCAGCAGCCCAACACTCACTTAATCAGGGCCTCAAAGTGGCCTTCCGTAGCGGCGCTGTTATGGGCCTTACTGTGGTTGGCCTGGGGTTGTCGTATATTACGGCTTGGTTCGCAATACTGTATTGGGGTTGGCCTACGCTGTTTGGGCAAGAACATGCGTTGTCGCTAGAGGCGATAACAGTTGCCATGTTGTGCTTTGGTATGGGCGCTAGTGCGCAAGCCCTATTCGCTCGTGTTGGTGGTGGCATTTTTACCAAAGCGGCTGACGTAGGTGCGGACTTGGTAGGAAAAGTGGAACAGAGCTTGAGCGAAGATTCACCGCGAAACCCTGCTACGATTGCCGATAACGTCGGGGATAACGTGGGGGACGTAGCCGGCATGGGTGCAGACCTTTACGAATCGTATTGCGGATCGATTCTAGCTACCGCCGCGCTGGGTGTAGCTGCTTTCGCCAGCCCGTTTCTGATCGATGGCTTGACTCCCGAGCAGCGACACAACAACCAGCTAGCCGCTGTGCTATTACCGATGATCATTGCGGGAGTTGGAATACTTCTATCTATTGTTGGAATCTACCTTGTGCGAACAGGGAATGACGAGAGTCAAAAAACCCTCCTAGCCGCCTTAGCTCGAGGCATCAACTTCTCAGCTATCACTGTCTGTGTTGTGTCACTAGGATTGTGCAGTTGGTTGATGCCCGATGTTCCTGGCACCAAGGTCGGCGGCGTTCTCCCTGGCGTTGCCATTAGTGTCATTGTCGGCCTAGCAGCGGGATGGCTGATCGGCAAATACACCGAATACGCAACCAGCGACGAATATCAACCCACCAAAGCCCTGGCCGAAGAAGCCACACATGGCCCTGCCACAATTATCATCGGGGGACTTGCCGATGGAATGAGTAGCGTGTGGGCCCCCGTGTGCATCATCTGCATCGCAACGATCATGGCGTTTGGCTTTGCCTGTGGTTGGCAATTGAATGACCCACAGTTCTTTTCACTAGGCCTGTACGGTGTCGGTGTAGCCGCCGTGGGAATGCTCAGTACATTGGGAATTACTCTGGCCACTGATGCTTATGGTCCAATTGCAGACAATGCTGGGGGCAATGCGGAAATGGCTGGCCTAGAGGAACATGTTCGGCAGCGCACCGATGCACTCGATTCCTTAGGCAATACGACGGCCGCCACCGGAAAAGGATTTGCCATCGGTTCTGCGGCCCTAACTGCCCTAGCCCTACTTGCTGCCTACGTTGAAGAGGTGCGCATCGGCTTTGAGCGTTGGGCTCATGAGGCTGCACAGGTCTCGGAAGATGGATTGTTCAAAGCGTCGAATGGCTTTGTCATTTTTAAGTCGGAGGATTCAGTCCATGGATTCTTAGCCCCGCCGTACGCTATTAATGACTCTCGCGTACAGCAAGCTTGGAAGGCCTTGGATTTCAGCCAAGGGCCAGTCAACATTCCTAGTGATTTGATCGCTGTGCACTCCGGCGAGCATGGAGAAGTAGCGACGTTCGTCCCAACGGGCACACAATTGATAGACATTCACCTGGCAACCTTGATTGACTTCACAACTTACTACGATGCTTCGGTGATGAATCCGAGAGTCTTGATTGGACTATTTGTTGGTGCGATGGCTACGTTCGTTTTTTGTGCCATGACAATGAACGCAGTGGGGCGTGCCGCAAGCGGCATGGTCGATGAGGTCCATCGGCAATTTAAAGAACAGCCTGGCATCCTTACCGGAGAAGTAACGCCCGATTATGCAAGCCCAATCCAAATCAGTACCAGGGCAGCTCAATGGGAAATGGTAATGCCCTCTGCACTTGGATTAGCCACACCGCTATTTACTGGACTGTTGCTCGGGGTTGGAGGTGTACTTGGGTTGCTGGCAGGATCTTTGTCAGCAGGTTTTTGCCTTGCAATATTCATGTCCAACGCGGGCGGTGCTTGGGACAATGCTAAGAAGTATATTGAACGCGGACACCATGGTGGTCGTGGTTCAAACGCACACAAAGCGGCCGTGATTGGCGATACCGTTGGAGATCCTTTCAAGGACACAAGCGGACCGAGCCTCAACATTCTAATTAAACTCATGAGTATGGTCAGTGTCGTCATTGCTGGATTGGTAGTGCGATTTTCGGCAGTTGCCTTAGGATGGCTTTAATTTCCCCTGAATAGGGCCAATCGAAGCAGTCTGTGGACTCGCTTAAGCTGCCGTCCGCTTCTAGAACTCAACCTTTCGCTGGCCTGAGCCCTTTTTCCTGCGGAGTCAACTAAATGCACGCGTACTTGGCTGAGTTTATCGGCACTGCATTGCTAATTCTGTTTGGTAACGGAGTTGTCGCCAATGTCTGCTTGAACAAGACAAAAGGAAACAATGCAGGATGGATTGTGATTACTGCGGGCTGGGGTATTGCCGTTTTTGTGGGAGCATTCTGTGCGAATGAATATAGCGGCGCGCATTTGAACCCAGCTGTTTCCATCGCGATGCTTATCGCAGATAAATTACCTGCTGACATTGCAATCGGATACATCGCAGCTCAAATGGCCGGTGCCATGCTGGGGGCCATTTTGGTTTTTGTATTCTACAGAGAACATTTCCGCGCGACCGAAGACGCTGATGCCAAACTGGCGTGCTTCTGCACCTCAGATAACATTCGCAATCCCATTCAATCACTAATTTGTGAAACGATCGGAACCCTGGCTTTGATACTACCCATATTCTTGATGGTAGCACCGAGTGTTTCCATTGGAGGCCCTGATTCCAATTCACTTACGCCTACTTTAGGCCTTGGTACGCTCGGGTTGATTCCTGTGGGCATCCTTGTTTTTGGTATTGGATTGTCGTTGGGTGGAACGACAGGCTACGCCATAAATCCAGCTAGAGACCTGGGACCGAGGATCATCCATTTTCTATTACCGATTGAAGGCAAACGGGATTCCGATTGGTCCTATGCATGGATCCCAGTCGTTGGCCCCATCTTAGGCGGCATGCTGGCAGCCATGATATTTCGTTTTGTAATAGTAGCCGTGTAAAGCAAGTGTTTGACCGGTAGCCGTAGGCGACGTCCAGCATGCAGTTCCTGCGCCCGGCTGCGCGCGTGAAAAAGCACCTGCGCCTACGGCTGCGGGTCAAACGAGCTTTGGTCGCAGCAATTGCGGTAGGTAGCGGCTCATCAATCCCAGCAGAATCAGGCTGCCTCCAACCCATGTCCACCAATGCGGGGCCTCGTAGCTGGGGTGACTGCTCCATGCTATGTAGACCCAGATTGGAACCAACAGCGGTTCAATGAGCGTAAGTACGCTGGCCTCCGGGCTGCTTGTCGTGCGCAGTCCTCTCGCAAAAAGGATATATGGCACCGACATTTGAAATACGCCAAATAGTCCCAAAGCAATGTATCCAAAGGTTGGTACTGTTTCCTGAACTTGAATTGTCCATGGAAACAAAATGACAACTGTAGCCAAATGATTCAGCGTGATGAGCCAAGCGGGATCGACGTCGCGCATGGTGCGCATGGATAACACGACGCCAGCAAAACTAAGGCCCGATAGTACTCCCATGGCGCTAGCGTACAAATTCCCTCCGCGCCACATTTCCATAGCCAAGATGAGCAGAACACCTCCAAGGCACGCTCCAATCATACGCACATCCGCAGCAGTAACTTTTTCACCAAACCAGAACACTCCTGCAACCAAAACCCAAGCCGGCACCAGATACTGCAACCAGATCGCGTTGGCCGCCGGACCGTGTACCATGGCCGTCATGAAGGTAAACACCATGACCGCGAAAGAAAACACCATCGGTAGGAGGCTAAGCCTCCAAACTGGTTTGCGTATCAAGGGCAATAAGATCAGCATGGCAAACAGGCTGCGATAGAAGGCCAGCATGAGCCCGCGTTCTTCTTTCGGCCAAGCGTCAAACCAAGGAGCCTTGGCAAAAAAGCCACTAGTACTCCACAGCACTGCAGCCAACGCAATCAGGATACGGCCACTCCACGGCTCGTTACGGAAATCGTTTGCAACCGATTCGTCTCCATCGGCAGGTTCGTTGGCTAATTCAAGAGGCGGTGCATAGGCTTCTTCCTGCATGATGATAAGATCAACGCTTTCGTAAACACACTATTATCTGCCAACCTTTGCGAGATCAAACTATTCCTTGGAATAGCGACTTTCCGCTTGTCGGATCAACGATGTCCTTAAAGATACACATCATATGTCAGTGTAATTCGCACCAATCCCTCACTGCGTTTTGAGTTACTACTATTTCAACAGTCCGTAGGTGAGGGAAAAGCGACTACCTTGGCGCATTACCTCATCAAGCCTCTTCGTCAATGCACTTGCCGAACAAAATCACAACCCGAAACGTAAGTGAGGGGCTGAATTACATCGCATCTGTTTTACACCACCCCTGTTCCTGGCTGACGCATCGGGATGTGATATTTCCCATGCCGTCAGCAGATAGGAACAAGATACGATTGGAGATCCAACTAGGCGAGAGCCTGTCGTTTGGCAAAATGTGAAGTAATTGCTAAGGACACAGCTACAAACAACAAGTGCAGCAAGACTACGATAGCTAATGCTATTAACACGCTGCTATTGTTACCGTAGGAGTGTAAGCCGACCCCTAATTGGTTAACACCAAACCAAGACCAGGTTGTAACAACGTTCCCGATCACGGCCAGGATGGCAAATCCGCGGGCACCAACTTGACGATCCCAACGAGCGTGTAAAACGAGCGCATTCCACAAGACAATCATTAAAGCACCATTTTCTTTGGGATCCCACCCCCAGAATCTTCCCCAACTATCGTCTGCCCACAATCCGCCCAACACAGTGCCAATAAAACTTAGGAAAATCGCAAAACACAATGTGCCATAGGTTGCACGGTACATAATGTCTTGAAACCCCTTGGTTTCGGTCGATCGATTCTTTTGTAGCTGGGAATCGTAGCGAGTGTACATGCGATGCACTAAGGCAATCATTCCGAGAACTCCGGCAAAAAAAGTTGCCGCGTACCCATAGGTAATAGTAATCACATGCGTCGATAGCCAGAACTGAGTGTCCAAAACAGCTTGCAGAACATGCATGGTGTCGTTGGTATCCAGACTACGTGCGATGGCTAGCGTTGCAGCTCCGAAGATCGCCACCGCCAAATTGCAGACACCCAAGGGAAAAATGATTTCTAGTCCCAGGCCGAGAATCGCTGCACCCCAGCCAATGAAAACTGCTGAAGAATACAGGTTGATAACCGGTGGACGACCTGAGATGTAGATTCGGGATACGATGGCTACGGTGTGAATAACAAAGGTTGCAACTAACAACCAAAATGTGACTCGACGCAGTGACGGCAATCGAACAATGAATCCTACCAATGCCAGGACGATGGCCAGCAAGTACAACACGATGCCCTGGGCGGTTGGGTTGAAGCGTCCCAGCCAGTATTCCGCATCCACCTTTTCTTGCCGGCTACTCGCAAAAGGCATATCGGCAATAATCTTGCGATAATCGTCCACGGCCTCATTGATATCCTGAGCTCGCCCAGATTCCATGGAATCGAGAACCTTCCAAAAACTACTGACCGCTGGATTGCGTTCTTGACCAACCAAATCACTCATAACTAGGGCAAAGATCGAGGGCCCGAAGGCCTGCCATTTACCATCCCGATCCTCGGCTGTCGGTTCACCTGCGGGAGGAATGATGGCTGGCGGATGCCCCTCTTCTATCTGCTGCATCATGTTGCGAACGGCATCCATTTGCCGCACAATAGCTTGAAAATCCTCTTGTGATTCGCCATTTAGGTCCGGCATAGGAGGCAGCCGGTTGCTGACTTCCACCAATCGATAGAGCCCCAGTTTGCGACTCATCGCCGCCAATTTATCCTCGTAGGCCGACATCGGGACGCTGGCCCCCATGGCCGCTGATTGTTTGGTCCGCAAGTCATTTATTTTGGATTCAAATTCTTCCATCTTGGGAAGGAGCTCGTCGTAAGCGTAGCGATAACCGGCCCGCGGCTCTAAGCCAAACAAATCTTGTATTTCTTTGTTATAGATGCGGAAAACTTCTGCTTTCTTCACCCAAGGCTGATCAGCCATGACACCTAGCAACCATTCACTTGGCGAGTGCTTTTCATCATTCTCATCTTTGACGTAGGGCGTCGATCCAAAAACGGGTTCGGCGATAACCTGCAAAATGTTCTTGGCGACCGTCTCCAATGGCTTGATGCGACCTTCATGTTGCACCGGCAAAGTTGCGATGGCTTTCCAATCAACTTGCGAGCGCGATGCTTTTTCAGGTCGTCCGTAATAAGCCGCTGACAAAGCTACGACACCGATACCAACCAGAATTGGTACCAGCTGCCCACGCCAGTTAGATGGGACAACTTTCTCGCTCGTTTGCTCGGCAGAAATTTTGGCAAGCGAACGTTGATATTTAGCCGAGAACGCGAGGAACGTTCCACCAAAGTGAGCTAGCATGCCGACGAAGACCATCATGCACGTTACATAGGGGATGACCCAGCCTGAGTTTTCAACTACCTGCAGACCCGTATACTCTGCTGTTCCTTGCCCATTTCTAGCCATGCCCATCGAGTATTCACTTTGATAAAAAGTTTGACCACGATAGCGAATGGGGTTATTCATCCAGGTACGGCCTTCTTGGCTGACACCTGTCGCTGTGTCGGTAATTACAATTCTAGATGAGTAATCCCTGGGTGTTTCAGAGCCGCTATAGTTGATGCGTTCAACGTCTTTTAACTGAACACTAAACGGTTTGTAGTCGCGACGATATCGCAATGCAAACTCAATTTTTTGACCATCTAGCTCTAACTGCTCATATTGATCTTGAACAGGGCCGTAGTACTTTTGTTCGGCATCGTTGTATTCCTGACTCAGCAGGAGCGTACCCATTCTCTGATCGTTGCTCTTGCTTATAACCTCGACGTAGGCGGCGGCTGTATTGGTTTGACTTGATGCACCACCACTAGTCGGAATGGATTCGGCAAGCGAGGTCAAACCAACGCCAGACGTGGCCAGATTCTTTGCATCAGGAGTGATCGCTGCCAGACGGCTGTTGGGCATCCATTCGACAATCCGCAACTTGCAAGGCAGATTCGGATCATCGATTGTCTCTTGTGTCTCAAAGGCCCTCTTAACCAAAGCTTCCGGTATGGCAAACACTTCGTCGTCATCGCCCGCTGACGTATTGATAATCGCCAACTCGACTTCATCTTGCCGAAAGGTCATGTTGGTAGTTTGTCCTTCGACCAGGCTGATACGCTGTTCAATTTGCCGATCGCCAAACACGAACTGGCCCACCATCATTAGGCCCAATCCAGCATGAATGAGCACGTTGCCTCCGCGACGCCCAAATATCATCCATAGTCCGAGCAAGCAAACTGCCGATGCCACGGTTGCTTGGACAAGTTGCCAGACAATTCTCATACCTGGGTCATCAAGCCGCGCAGACTCCCCACCTACTACCATGAAAACACTGAGACCTGCCAAAATTAGTGTAGCTAACCATATTGCGATTCGTGCCAATGGCGGAAGTTTGCTACTTCTAATTGCAACAACCAAAGTGAATACCGTACAGATTACTAATCCACCGCGCAGCCAGTTCCACAATGTTTCGTAGCTAATTGGCGGCTTGCCTTGAAGACCATCGGCAGTATGGCCGCTGACAATCACCACGGCCACCAACGCTGCTCCTAGCAACGAGAGTATTCCACCCAGGGCTAAACGCGTGCCTTTAGCAAAAACGGAAAAACGAGTCGCCTTGGCAGCAATCAGATTTACTAACAATACAAGGCCGATAGTGGCCCCACCAGGGAACGGGAAGACAAACGGAATGCGTTCGGAGTGAGGAAAAATGCTAATCGGAAACAGCACGTCGAACGGAATCAGCGCAAGCCAACTATTAAAGTACAGTCGTTTGACTTCTGCGAGATTCTGTTCATCTTGAGCCAAGGTGCCGAACAGGAGAATGAGAATTCCCATGGCAAACATAGCCACGGTTATTTTCAATGAACCCAAAGCTTTCAGCATCGTGTATAGATGTAGCGACGAACTCGATTCAGCTGTTTTGGCTGAGGTTCGGGACCAAGTACCAGTCGACATATTCATTACCAATTCATAGACAGAATGTATTGCTTAAAATTTTCGCGCTGAGAATCGACGATTTCCGTTGGTCCTTTGAGCTTCACAAATAAGGACTCCTCAGCCTTCCAAGGCACTTCCGCAACAAGAATGGATTGCAGAGTGGAGTTTGAACCGTGGATTGTATAAACCTTGACTTGGTTTCCTTGCAACTCCAGCGTTTCAGCACCTTCGAGAACTTTTTGCTGATACTCTGGAGATTGATCTGCTTCAACCTGATTGATCCAGATACCGATGTTGGATGCAATGTCGCCTCCGGCAGCAATCACGGTAACTTCCGCAGGCTGGTCACCGGAAACATTGAAGGCAGCCAGCCGCATGCCAGAAGCCGGGATTTCTTCCCACGTAGCGGGCGTTTCGAATTTCAACGAAGGTGACGAGGCAGCCAAAGGTGTGGATGCTGAGCTGGTTGAACCTGGCATGCCGGATGATGCACCTGCACCCCCCATCATGTTCATGAATGGCGGGCCAGACGAAGATGACGGATTGCCAGTCCCGGAAAGTTCGACCCAATATGCTTTAGAACCTCCCTGGGCGAGTTGCGGTAATTCCTCCAAAGACTCTTGCATTGCCTCCCATTCCTGGGGCGGCAGATTTACTTGCCCGCGCCAACGGTTGACGTCCGCAACCACGGAACTAGTCCATTGCTGGACTTCGTTACCACCTCGTCCAGGCAGCATTGTCACGGTGGCCTGCAAGCCGTTATCGAGAATCAAGCGTGCGTAAGTAATCCCGTTATCAACCGACTCCTCCTGCCAACCCGCCGGCAACGTCCATGTTGGTTTTCCGCCAGCATCAAACTTGACCGACTCGACCCATGATCTGAAGGTCAACTTTTGAGGCAAAACTTGGCTGGGATCATTCAAAAACTTAAAATACCAGCCATTGTCTCCATTCGGCACAATCGCCCCCAACATCAACTGTTCCTTGGCACTCGAAACAGGCTGTGTATTGGCCTTTTCCCGCTTGGCAACTTTGTAGTGACGTATTTCAAACTGGTCGGAACAACCAAACAGACTGAGACACAGGCACAACAGGTAAACTTTTCTCCACAAACTCATGCTTGCTTCACTTAGAAGTTCATTAAACAGCTAACTTTTGGTTTCTACCGATTGTACGTTGGTGGCCCCAATTTGGGCACCCAATCATGGATAAGACGGCAATTGACATCCCAGCTATGAAATTTCGCTCCGACTGCAATCGGTGGCCTTCCCTATATTCGCCGGAGAGTTGCCCACTTGCACACTTCAATCTTAAGGCCATCGGGTAACTTCTACAGGAAGTGAATCCGGATTTACGAGTCTTCCTCGCCTTCAATACCAATAAAATACCGAGGAAACTTGAAATCAAAAAACAGGCACGCATTACTCGCGCATGCGAAATAGTAAGATGGGACAATACGGGTGGGAAAATCAGGCTCGATTACAAAGCCTCAGGCAGGCATTACTTTAGCGATTGGTGATACCAAAGGTACCCACTGATTGAATCAGATACTCTCAGGGGGATTTATGGAGGGGCTGCCAACGTAAATCGCTATTTCCACTATTGGATGGTGAACGAGGGGCATAGTTCTTAGACAATCCGCCTTGCCCCGTTGGCAAACCACCGGGGGAGGAGTAGTAAGGAGGATTATTGAGTCGAGAAAGCCGGTCACCGCTTTCCGTCGTTGCTTGCCGTGCAAGCAATTTCTCGCTTTCTTCCAATCTAGATGCCAGCAATTGATTTTGCTGTTTAAGTACTCCCAACTGATCCCGCTGCTGACGAAACTCAGACAACAACCGCTCGTTTTCGGTCTGGAGTTGCTTTAACATTTTTCCTTGACCGAAACTACTGCAACCTGACAGTAGGGCAAGTCCCAACGATACATGACAGAACCACAAGGAAGTGCGAAAAACGTTGGATGACCGACGCACTTCTAAAACCTCCATGTAATGGGCAAATTCCGCCTCAGGGACTCAAACGACTCGTGCTACATTCCCCAAGAGCACTCGAGCCGCAAAAATAACTCGTTCACTGGAATGCAGATCGCACGCTATCAGGAAAAAGAACTTGGGAATAGACCTAGTTAAGGGAATAACGATATAAGGGAGAAAAAATCCACCCTTCGGACGTCGTTCAGGAAACTCCAGATAGCTACCAAGCAACTCACCCTGCCCCCTGCGCGCAAAGAGAGTGAAGAGTTTCTGAAATCTTAGGAGCTATTTAGTGAGCTGAAACTTGTCCAAAATTGAGACTGGCCTGTCTGATTTATTTACCAATGGCACTCACAAGAGCCTTGGTAAATCCACTCGTCAAGTCGCTTGTCTCCTGGGACATCCACATGTTGCGGACGATGTCACTCATGAGGACACCCGACAGGCACATGACCAACAAAATCGTTAGTAATCCCACTACTTGCAAAGAATTATACGGAACTTCCGGAACGCCCATCATCGCGGCAGCTGGTGCAGAAGGAGCAGCATCGAAGCCATCGCCAAAGCCACCTTCTTCTCCAAATCCGGCATCCCCAAACGCGTCACCGCTCGGCAATGCTACGGCGGCATCTCCAAACTCCGATGAATCTTCCAACTCGATCACTTGAGAACCGCTATCTTCGTCGGTTTCGATTACGCCCGAAGGAGACAATTGGAATTCTTCGTCTTGTTGGAAATCAACTGCCGACCCACCTGCAGATGGATTCTCAACGTCAGATCCCTCGACTGCCAAGTCGAGTCCTGATATCCCACTAGCAGCCAAATCCAGCGGTTCGTCCTCAAGGGAAATGCCACTATCTGCGGGACTCATCAAGTTGATCCCACTATCGTTGGCCAATGCCAGATCACTACCTCCACTCAGGACTAAATCGTCTTCGTCTACAAGCTCCAAGTCGCTTCCAGCAAAGTCCAGCCCGGACGAATCAATTGCTGGGTCGCTGTCCCCGCGAATCAATTCGCTTCCTCCTGCAAGGTTCACGTCAGATCCCACGCCGGAACCCAGTTGGACGCTGCTATCCAACCCCAAATCACCGGTAATCTCGACATCGCTGCCTTTCCCGGAGCCACTGCCGGTGGTAATAATGTCCTCATCTTCGCTCATCAATGACAGTTCATCGTCATCGTCGTCGCTAGCTGCCATGGGAACGTTTTCGGCGGCCTTTTTCTCTGCAACCAGCCGCACGTCGCTTCCGGTGTCATCCGGCACAAGGGCCACATCGCTAGAAACATCTGACCCTATGGAGCTACCGTGCTTACTTCCCAAACCGATGTCTGACTCAGATACAAGAATGGACGAGCCAGCGGGATCTTCGTCTAGAGCGCTGCCAAACATCTCCGAAGCCACACGTTCAATCTCCTCCGGCTTAAATTTCCAGCTCGCTCCATCACGATAGCCGAAAATATCGCCTCGCGAACGCATTTCCTTCAGCTCGTCCTCGCTCACGCCAAGTTTCTTTGCAGCGTCTGCCAACGAAACGAAATTGGACATCGTGGTAAAAACTCCTTGGCCTGAAAATGGCGGTCAGGGCTTCTCAATGAGTGATCAGATGCCGATCCAATGGCGCCAAACAGTCCTTTGTGAAAAGTCAGGATGTAGTGAAGTCAGGAAGAACCCTCCCACGCATACACACCCTGCAAACTACCTATCCTAACCAAACAATTCCAAAAGACGAAACCCTGGAAACCAAAAAACACCGCAAGTCGCTTTTATTGTGCTTCTATCAAGCCTTACGTTCGGCTTTGCTAGTTTATGCGGAATACAAACCACCCAAAAGATGTACATAACGCCATGTACATCCAAAGACTAGTCCTGCGCAGCCTGCGGTTTAGAAGGACAATTGAATTCAGCGGGCTACGGCTCTTAGCTCGCTTGGTAACGGCTGCATTGCGTTGAACTCGTCAAGGCGAAGGTCGAAAGCCACATTTCTGGCACTTTTCAACTGTATCTTCCCTTGGACGGGATCAATTTGGTACACCGCCATCGTACGTAACTCGCTGTCAACAACAACGACCTGCTGAATTCCGCTTGGAAGATTGGCGGATAATACTTGCAAGTTTGTCCCGGCCGACAACATATTGGTGCCTACCTGGCTATAAGATTCGGAAGTAGCCATGCCAAAGCAAACCAATCCGACTCCAATTCCGGCATAGCCCAGTTTCGATATCCATGTGGTCATAAGTCAGCTTCTCGCAATAAACAATCTTTGGAGCAATATTAGGAATGGACTGTCAGTGCATGAATCCCCTCCCTGCGTCTTTTAGCGTTGAGTATTTTTAGGAATCAAGGTCATTCCTGTATGCACCCGGTTATGTTTCAGACCAAGCCTTTCAAATAATATGCGGCCCCTTGGCTGGAAGTATAAGTTGACAATCTACACTTGTTGATCATTTAAGTTTTCGTGTTTGTTATTTGGAGCTGCATAAACAATGCTGTCAATTTGTCCTTAAAAACTCACCTGGACGCGAGGCCGCAGGTTCGGCAAAATCGCCACTGCGAGTTTGTCGGATGAACTCGTTACGATGCCGAGCAGTCTTTTGAAAGCTAAAGTATTTTCGAACGCTACGGCAAATTTGAACGCTACAAGGAAGTGGTGGCAAAGTGAAACCCCAAAAACAGCCCAGCAGTTTTTCAGTACCGATGCATGGGTCCGTTGTATTCGGCAGCATACTCGCCACGGTTTTCTATGGGCTCATCTATGCCGGGCCATTGGACTTTGAACTGTTGCGAAGATATTGCATGAGCCACCCTGTGGCGATTGCTTCCGTGTTTTTGTTTTTTGTAGGCATGGTAGCCCTGGGAATAAAGTGGTTTCGAGTCGTAGTTCAAGTCAGCTTGACCCATACGGTATCCGCATTGGTAACTCGCTTAGTAACCGAAGGCGAAGACGTACTACCAAAACAACGCCCTCAGTGGTTATTGGCAAACCTGCAAGCGCAGACAGCGAATCTAAAACACAGTTGGCTTTGTGCGCGAATCATTTCTGTAGTTCAACTGCAGATTCAACGCGGGCGGCAACATGAACTTGAGAGAGATTTACAGGCAGCCTCTTCCTCTGACGCTGATCGTCAGCATGAAAGCTATGGATTGCTACGAATTATCACGTGGGCTATGCCCATGCTTGGCTTTTTGGGAACGGTGCTGGGAATATCTCAGACGCTTGGACAGCTTGATACACAATTGCTTGCCACACAACAGCAAGAGGCCATGAACCAACTCACGGCTGGATTGTATGTGGCATTTGATACTACGGCCATTGCGTTGGTATTAACTGTCTTCTCAATGTTTGTGCAGTTTGCGGTCGGCCGCATCGAAATGAGCTTGCTGACTCGCATGGACATGGCCTGCACTAATTGCTTGCTGGGCTTTCTGTCCACAGACCCCTATGAAACGCAAAGTACACTGCTGATCCCTGTTCGCGAAATGACATCGGAACTAATCGGCACAGTTCGTGACCTGGTGCGAGAACAGGCTGCCATCTGGGCACGCTCCATGGCGGAGAGTCAAAAGCAATGGTCCGAATTTGCGTCAGGAGTTTCTTCGAACATTGAAGATCAACTTTCTGTGCGCATGTCCCAAACCTTAGAAGTTCACTTGGAAGGACTCAAGCGGCTTCATGATGAAGGCTTCCGACAAGTTGAAGCACGTTGGCAGCAGTGGCAAACAACTCTTAGTGATCACGCGCGAAATGTCCAAAACCAACAGAAGGAGATTGCTCGTTTGGCGGACTCGTTACTCAAAATGGCGAATGCGACGACGGAGATCCAACGGCTCGAGTCAACGATCCATGAGAGCGTTGGACGACTCGAGAATATCAAACGCATTGAAGAGGCGACTTTGTGCGTAGGCGAAGCGGTGGCCGTCCTCGGTACGAGCTTGGAACGAGCTGGAATTCTACGAG
>JAGQOY010000079.1 GCA_020427005.1 Planctomycetales bacterium | reverse complement strand
AAATCGGCTGTAATGGAGTTTACTGAAAAAATGAAGCCCCATTTGGCAGTGGCAGAGGAAACTGGTGTAACCATTGCTATCGAGAACCACGCCAACAACTTGATCGAATCCCCCGACTCCATAAAGTGGCTAGCAGATTTGGCCTCCAGTCCCAATCTAGCGGTGGCCCTTGCTCCCTACCATTTAGATCAGGACGAGAAATTCCTGGCTCAACTCATTCGCGACCTCGGAAACCGAATTGCCATGTTCTACGCTTGGCAACATGGCATGGGATGTATGCAACGACAACCCAAGGAACAGGAACTACTGCAGATGCCCGGGCGCGGTGCCTTGGATTTCTGTCCCCTCGTGGAAGCCCTAGCTGCAATTGACTATTCTGGCTGGTTTGAAATATTCATGCATCCATTTCCACGTGGAATTCCTATTCTAGAATCTACCTCCGAGGTAACCGCCGAGATCAATCGTGCCCGTGAGTACCTGGCCGGTTGTGGTGTTTCCTAAATTGGGTCTCGCTTCGAGATTCGTATTATCCAGGGCATAGATCCGGAATATCAGGCTGGCGATGGTTTCCAGCAGGCGGCAAACAACCACACATTTGGAGCACACGCAGCGTTGACTAAGTTAACTTTTTGGCTTACTGTTTTAGTAATAGGAATTCAGTTCCCACCAAGATATATCTCGCTTCTGACTTTATTCGATTGCTACACATGCGCCCAATTACGACCTGCATCGCCATAATTCCGATTTTTGAGATCGCGATTATTGGCCACCTTTATGGTGGGGCAACGTTGGGCTAAGCTGGACTGAAACATCTAAAACCGCTAAACCCCTGGAGCCCCAGCTTCAGGGGTTTTTTATTAACCGATCATTGGTATCCCAATCTGTATTCTCGACCTGGATAACTGACATGAACCGTTCGATCTCAATCTATGACACGACCCTCAGAGATGGAACTCAGGGTGAGGGAGTCAGTTTTTCATTACAAGACAAGCTTAATATTTGCCAGCGACTAGCGGAGATTGGCGTCGATTTCATTGAAGGCGGTTACCCTCTTTCCAACGAAAAGGACGTTGCCTTTTTTCAAAGAGTACGGAAATTATCGCTAGGCGCAGCCAAGGTCTGTGCATTCGGAATGACCCGTCGACGCGGATTTGCGGCCGCGGACGATCCAGGCATGCAAGCCATGCGTCAAGCAGAAACTCCAGTATGCACCATTGTCGGCAAGAGCTGGAACTTCCACGTCACCGAAGTTCTCAACGCGCAGCTGCCGGAAAACATTGAAATGATTGCCGACAGCGTTCGGTTCTTGGCTCAGACCAGCGAGATCGTCTACGACGCTGAACACTTTTTCGACGGTTTCAAAGCCGATTCGGAATACGCTTTATCAACTGTGGCCGCTGCCGCCCAAGCGGGCGCCAAATGGATCGCTCTTTGTGATACGAACGGCGGTACTTTGCCTGATGAGATCACCACGATCGTGCGAGCAGTCAAAGACCGACTAACTGATTACCACGTGGGGCTGGCGATTCATTGTCACAACGATGGGGATTTGGCGACTGCCAATTCACTGGCGGCCGTCGACGCTGGCTGCGATCAGGTTCAAGGAACTATCAATGGTATTGGCGAACGATGTGGGAATGCCGACTTAATTGCTGTGATGGCCAATCTGGGCTTAAAAAAGAGATCGTATCAGGTTCTCGGCGGGAAATCGCTCGAGCATCTAACGGAACTGTCTCGATATGTCTATGAGACAGCCAATCTCCAATTGCGTAACAATCAACCCTTCGTTGGGCAAAGTGCTTTTGCACACAAGGGCGGGATGCACGTTCATGCAGTCAACAAAGCCGCGCACACATACGAGCATTTAGACCCTAGTCTGGTTGGAAATGAACGACGTATTCTAGTCAGTGAGTTGTCTGGAAGATCGAACATTATTGCGCTAACCACAAAACACAACATTCAGTCGGATCGAGCGCTGATGGATAGGATTCTGGGAGAAGTCGTGCACCAAGAAAACCGTGGCTACCAGTACGAAGCAGCCGAGGCATCGTTCGATATCCTAGTAAAGAAATGTGCGCGTACTTTCAAACCTCATTTTGAAACCGTTAAATATCGCATAGTGGCCGGTGATCGAGACGCTTCACGAAATATTTCTTTTGCTGAAGCAATTATCAAGATTAGGATTGGAGAACAGGAGATCTTTGAAGCTGCCGAAGGCCATGGACCGGTTAATGCCCTCGATGCTGCCTTACGCAAATGTCTTGGAACCGTTTTTCCATCGCTGGAGCAAATGCATTTGGTGGACTACAAGGTTCGAGTGGTGAACTGCGAAGCCGGCACGGCGGCACGCATTCGCGTCAACATTGAGAGTTCCGATCATGAACGTGTTTGGGGGACGATTGGCGTCAGCGAGAATATTATCGAGGCCAGTTGGTTGGCCCTACTGGATGCCGTAGAGTATAAACTGGCCCTTGATGAAGGCTCTCTGGAAAAGCCGAATACCTAGGTGCAAATCATAGGATAGCTTCTGCGTTCTCAATCCCGGATGGACTATGTGTGCTTTTTCTTCAAACCTACCTCCGTCAACACCTACTCAGATGCCGATTTCAGCATTGGAAATTGAACGCTTAACGGCTCAAATTCAAATTGCTTCAGCCCCACTTCGAAAGCTACTGGAAGAAGTCCAGAAAGTCGTTGTTGGTCAACACAAACTTATGCATCGCATGCTAGTTTCTTTGTTGGCCCGTGGACATTTGCTTATCGAAGGCGTACCAGGTCTTGCCAAAACAACGGCTGTTGCAACGGTGGCCCGAGGCCTGAATGTTCGTTTCCAGCGACTACAATTCACGCCTGACTTGTTACCCGCTGACTTGATCGGCACACAAGTTTATCGCCCTCAGGACCAGAGCTTTGTTGTGCAGAAAGGGCCAATATTCGCAAACCTTATTTTGGCCGACGAGATTAACCGAGCCCCTGCCAAAGTGCAAAGTGCGCTACTGGAAGCTATGCAGGAACGGCAAGTCACCATCGGCGGCACGACATATGTGTTGGACGACCCATTTTTGGTGATGGCCACTCAGAACCCCGTCGAACAAGAAGGCACATACCCTCTGCCTGAAGCGCAGACGGACCGATTCATGTTGAAAGTACTGGTTGATTACCCTAGCCGACAGGAAGAGCTCTTGATTCTTGATCGTATGGGGCGGACGCGCATTGAAAACCATGTCAACACCGTCGTTGATCCTCAGGGCCTAGCCTCACTAAGCAGTCTTATGGATCAAGTCTATATTGACCAGCGGGTCCGGGAATATATCGTCGATATCATTATGGCCACACGTCGCCCAAAGGAATATGGACTGGACATTCAACACCTAATTCAATACGGTGGGTCTCCCCGAGCCACAATCAATTTGACATTAGCCGCACGAGCCAATGCATTGTTGGACGGACGAGGCTATGTAACTCCCAGTGATGTCAAAGACCTAGCTCCTGACGTATTGCGTCATCGGGTCGTCGTCACCTACGAAGCCGAAGCCGAAGAAAAATCATCCGACGACATCATCTCCTTGATTCTTAACAAACTCCCAGTGCCCTAACAACTCGTTTCGAATAACCGTCAGCAAGTCAGAGAAGTTTTTGAGACACAGACGAATAGAGTCCGTTGTGTTTGAGGTTCCTGGCTCTAGCATCTAATGTCGCATGAAAACAATGCAAACTGATGGCATGCGTTCAGGATTGCATGCCAGATCTATTCAGAACAATTGGAAACACTGATTCACGCAGGGCACCGAGAAAACACTGGGCAGACCTAGGTTGCTTACTCGGTTTGCTCAGCCACCGTGTGCGGCCTGGCCGCTAAGTTGAGATTTGAAAGTGTACACTCTGTGGCTGTGTGTCTTTGTGTTTGATGTTCGTGGCCCTGGCATCTAATGCCGCATGAAAACAATGCAAACTGATGGCATGCGTTCAGGATTGCATGCCAGTTCTATTCAGAACAATTGGAAACACTGAGTCACGGAGGGCACCGAGAAAACACTAGGCAAACCTAGGTTGCTTACTCGGTATACTCAGCCACCGTGTGCCGGCTAGGCCACCAAGTTGAGATTTGAAAAGTGTACACTCTGTGAACTCTGTGGCTCTGTGTTTGATGTTCCTGGCTCTAGCATCTAATGTCGCATGAACACAATGCAAACTGATGGCATGCGTTCAGGATTGCACGCCAGTTCTATTCAGAACAATTGGAAACACTGAGTCACGGAGGGCACCGAGACAACACTGGGCAGACCTAGGTTGCTTACTCGGTTTGCTCAGCCACCGTGTGCCGGCTGGGCCCTAAGTTGAGATTTGAAAAGTGTACTCTCCGTGAACTCTGTGGCTCTGTGTTTCGAAGACCGATTTCCTGGCCCTAGCTTGAATTGCTATTCTGTAAAAAGTGGTTCATGATTTAGCCATTTTACGCATCACCAACAATTGCATCGACAACTTCGCCATGAATATCTGTCAGTCGATATTGGCGACCCTGATATCGAAATGTCAATCGCTCATGATCGACGCCGCACAAATGCATCAACGTAGCTTGCATGTCGTGCACGTGGACAGGATTCTCCACAATATTCCAACCGAACTCGTCGGTCGCACCGTAGGTAAAGCCGGGGCGCGCACCTCCACCAGCCAACAACCAACCAAAGGCTCTCCCAAAATGGTCTCTACCGTTCGGTTTGTCTGGATTGCCTTGGCCAAAAGGAGTCCTTCCAAACTCTCCACCCCACACAACTAAAGTATCATCCAACATCCCACGCTCGGCTAAGTCATGAATCAACGCCGCAGATGGAGCATCCGTATCAATGCACTGTCCTTCCAATTGAGTGAACAAGTTATTGTGTTGATCCCAACCGGCATGCATCAACTGAACGAATCGCACGCCCCGTTCAAGCAATCTGCGAGCAATCAAGCAGTTATTGGCAAACGTCCCCTTCGATAGTGCGTCGGGCCCATAACGCTCAAGAGTGGCAGCAGATTCGCTCGAGAAATCAACTAAGTCAGGGACACTGGTTTGCATGCGATAGGCCATTTCGTACTGCGCAATGCGAGTGTCGATTTCTGGATCACCATACTCTTGCAAATGCAGTTCGTTCAACGCAGCTAGATCATCTAGCATGGAGCGGCGAGCAGTAGCATCCAACCCATTTGGATTGGCCAGATAGGGCACTAAATCTCCCGTATTCCTAAAACGCACGCCCTGATAACGACTTGGCAAAAAACCACTTCCCCAATAGTAGTCGTAAAACAACTGTCCACATGTCTTGCCTTTGTCGCTGCTAGTCATGACGACGAACGTAGGCAGATTGTCTGTGTCGCTACCTAACCCGTAGGACAACCATGCGCCCATACTAGGGCGTCCGGGAACTTGCGATCCAGTCATAAACAGCGTCACACCTGGAGCATGATTGACAGATTGCGTGTGTAAGCTGCGCACCAAACACATTCGATCCGCATGTTGACCCAAGTTCGGCAACAATGTGCTTAGTCGCATGCCACACTGTCCGTAACTGGCAAAGGGCTTGATAGCCCCTTGGCATGGCCAGCGTTTGTATCCGCTTGACATGGTCGATAACCGGGTAGTTCCACGCACTGAATCCGGGATATCTTGCCCTTGCAGTTTCTCAAGAGTTGTTTTTTCGTCAAACAAGTCAACGTGCGAGGGACCGCCGCCTTGCCACAAAACTACAACGCGTTTGGCGCGAGGTGCAAAGTGTGGCAGTCCAGGTAAGCCCCCTGGCGATTGAGGCCGGAGCTTGTCAGCGGCCTGCAAGTCGCGTCCTAACAAATGGCCAAGGGCCAATGTACCAACACCTAGCGCAGACCGACCAAACAAGCTGCGGCGCGAAACGCGATGAATATTTTCATTTCGTGGATCGAGCATGGATTACTCTCGCGTCAGGGCTTCATCAAGATTAAATAGAGTTAAACAAGTGACCGTCAAAGCGGCTAATTCCGGGCTCTGGTGTTCTTGATCCAAGTTGGATTCACCACATTCCAAGAGTTCGCTGACCGCTGCCGGGTCGCTGGCAAAGCTCTTGAGTTGACGTTCAAATCCAGCAGTGAGCACTTGTATTTCTTTGGGCGCTGCAGAGCGGCAAAGCACTAACCGGACAGCCATTTGCAGTTGAGATGGAAAGTCATCTGGCCACTCTCGCGTACAACGCAGTGCCAACGTCCGTGCCGCCTCTACCCACGTCTCATCATTGAGCGTTGTCAAAGCATGTAAGGGAGTACTGGTGATGGCCGTACGAACCTGACAAGTCTGACGATTGGAGGTATCAAACATATTGGCCGGCCCTACAGTACGCCTCCAAAATGTATATAGACTGCGACGATATAGATCCTGATCGGAAGACTTGGGATAGGTAAAATCCCGTTCCTTCGTTATAGACAACGATTCCCACACTGCGTCAGGTTGATAGGGGTAAACCGGCGCACCTTTCAATTGATTTACTAGCAACCCACTGGCTGCCAATGCCCAATCTCTTAGTACTAGTGCCGGCATACGAAAACGGCTGGCTCGCCCGTAATATCGATTCTCCGGGTCGAGCGCCAGAGCCTGTTTGGATACCTGGCTCGATTGCCGGTAAGTTGCGCTGAGGACAATCTGCCGATGCAATGCTTTAACGCTCCATCCGCTATCCCGAAATTCGACACTCAACCAGTCCAACAGATCCTTGTGAATGGGATACTCACTCTGCACTCCAAAGTCTTCAGGAGTCTTTACTATCCCTTGACCAAAGAAATACTGCCAAACTCGATTTACCTGAACGCGAGCCGTCAGTGGGTGTTCAGGCAACATCAACCACTGCGCAAATCCAAGGCGATTGCGAGGATAATCTGCTGGCAGTTCGGGAAGAAACTTGGGTGTATCAAACTGAACTTGATCCAGCGGAGACAAATAATCGCCCCGTGATAACACAAAAGTCTCTCGTGGAGATTCATCACTCATGACCATTACTCGGGGAATTTGATCTGCCTTGTAGGCATCCAATTCCTTGCGCAGATCGGATTCCTGACGAACCACCGGGATCTCTGTCAACTTGGCGAAAACTTGCGAGTTAAAAAATCGCTTCAATTCGACTTCGATTTGCTTTTGTTGTTCCTCGGTACGTTCGCTTTGCGCAAGCAAATCTTGTAGCGATTTTGGAGCTTCTTTCAGCCCAGGAGCTGCGGTATCGAGCTTTCCGTTTTCCGTAATACCAGCTTTCCAACCGGCCATGGCAACTGTTCGAGCCGCCTCGATTTCCGAGTCAAGCTCCGCAAGGCGTTTTTCAAGCTGGTCAATATGCTGTTGGTTCTCAGCTGTCGGTAACTCCAGAAAGGGTGGGGCAATGCGAATCCGAGTTGAAAAACGTGTGGGTACACCCTTTTCGGGAACTCGATTGAAACCTTCCAACAGACTGTAGTAGTCTTGCATCGTGATAGGATCGTATTTGTGATCATGACATTGGCAGCATGCCATCGTTAGCCCTAACCAGGTCGTGGCAGTCGTATCCATGCGATCAAATAGATTCACCCAACGTTGCTCTTCCGGAATTGCTCCTCCTTCACCATTGAGCATATGATTGCGGTTAAAAGCGCTGGCTATCTTCTGTTCATCCGTTGCATTTGGCAGGAGATCTCCGGCCAATTGCCAAATGGTGAATTGATCAAATGTCAAATCATCGTTGAGTGCACGCACAACCCAATCGCGCCAAATCCATTGCCAGTGATCGCCATCTTGTTGAAATCCGTTGCTATCTGCATAACGGGCCGCGTCCAACCAGGGCAAAGCCACACGTTCACCATATTGTGGTTTGGCCATTACTCTATCAACGAGTCTCTCGTAAGCCTCAGAGCCATCGTCCGCCAAATACTCATCAACTTCTTCGACGGTAGGAGGTATGCCTAGCAAATCTGCATACAAGCGCTTGATCAGCACGGACCTGGGTGCTTCATCGCTGGGCGGCAAGTGCAGTTCGCTTAGTTTTTCCAATACAAAATAATCGATGGGACTCTGCGCCCAAGCATCGTTATCCACCTGTGGAAGTGATGGCTGAATTAATGGCTCATATGCCCAGTGCTCTTGATATTTCGCCCCCTGAGCAATCCATTTAATCAGCAGTTCGATCTGTCCCGAAGATAGTTTTCGGTTAGAACCCGACGGTGGCATAACCTCTTCGTCGGTTCCCGGTAACAGGATGCGTCTAATTAATTCGCTTTCATCTGGCTGGCCCGGCGACAGTACCCCCGCATCAGCAGCTGCCGCATGTGCATCCAGACGCAGGTCGGCCTCGCGATGATTTCCATCCTGACCGTGGCAATAAAAACAATTCTCGGACAGGATCGGGCGAATCTGTCTATTGAAGTCAATTTCTTGTGCCTGGAGCGCATGGAAGGATCCCCAAGCCAATATTGCCAAGCCCAACCGCCACACATCAAACGATAAGCTGCGATGGAAAGTAACTGATTTCGATAGCTTTGAAGGTAACATGTCGATTCTCAAAAAGTTCGACTCTTTGGCAAGGCATTACTGATCATTTGCGGCCTGACTATGCCACGCGTCTATTGGTGCACATTGCTGACTTTGATACAGTACAGGCTTTTTAACGACAACGATTATGGCTTGACTAGAGAAAGCAAAAAATGCTTTTCGGCTCACGAACAACCTAGTGATCAGATTGTAGTTTTCCATCTTCAATATTCCATGTCCATACATGACCACTTTGACCGCTAGCACTCAAATACTTACCATCAACAATCCCAAGGCAATACAAAGCTGTATCTGCGCCAGCGAAGCTGCGAACTACCTTACCATCATCGGCATTGACCAGCCGTGCTGAAGCATCCGCGCTCACCGCGACTAATTGACTCGTTGATCCCACAAATTGCACAGCAGTTACCTCTTTGTTGAAGCCAGTTATGGTTCGCTGCTGCTCGCCTGTCATGGCTTTCCAGATCTTGAGCGCATTATCGGCCCCTCCGGTGGCCACCATCTGACCATTGTCATGCCATGCCAGAGTTAACACGTGATGCGTATGTCCTTCTAGTGATTTTGATTGCCCCGAGGTTAGCTCTGTGACTAATTACACAACTTATCCGCACTACCGCTGGCCAAATAGCGACCATCTGGGGAAAAACGCACGGCCAAAACACTGTCTGTATGAATATCAAGCGATGTGGTGACCTCCCCGGTTTCGACTTGCAGGATTTTCAATTCTCCAAACCTACTAGGCGGACCGCTCCCGACAGCTAACAGCTTGCCATCGGGACTAAAATCCAGAGCCGTGATGCGATCGCTGAATGGTGAATCTGTAGCATTGCCAATTGCATGTTGCAACTTCCAAGGCATTTGCCAATCCCAGCGCCATAACGCCCCCTGTGCGCTGATACCCCAAAGGTTGCCCGCTGATGAGATCAAGTAGGCAATTTTCTCTGCCGTCTGAAGCTTGCCAATCGACCGCCCAGTGAGCGCACTAAAGATATTGAGCCGCCCCTCTGCATCGGCTACCGAAAGCCGATCACCGTCTGGGTCAAAAACCATTGAGACTGGTCGCGCGAGCTTGGACGAGGCCTCTAAATCGATCGCTTGTTTTTCAAGCTCTGCCAAGCGTTGATTTTCTGCCTCGATTTTGGCTTGCATATCAGGCACGGCACTCTCTGCCCTGGCCCGACTTTCATTGGCTGTGGCAAGAGCTTGTTCCCGGTTCGCCAACTCAACTTCTGCCTGTTTTTTCTTTTCTAACTGTTCCGCCACCGATTTTTGTTTGGTTTCTAGTTCTGACTTTAGGCTCTCCACTTTTTGCATAGCTTCCTGCAAAGCCTGTTGCGCAGCGGCTAGAGTTTGCTCTGCGGTAGTCACACTGGCTTGAGCTGAATCAATTTCCTTCTGCCGGTCGGTTACGACAGTACTTGCTTTGTCTCGGGCTTCCGTAACCTTTTTTACCGCTTCCGCCTCCTTGTCAGCCTCTTTCTGCAACTCAGGCACTTGCGATGTCAACAGATCAATAAGTGCCTTTTGTCTCCCTGCATCACGACGAACCAACTGCGCTTGCTGAGTAACAACGTAATCCTGATCTAAAGTGGCAACCAAGCTAGCACTTTCCAGCGACCACAATTGCACTTTTCCTTCTTCCAGCATGACTGCTATATGGTCGCCATCTTTGGACGCTGCCAGGCGCAAGGGCTTATCTGTCAGTTTCAAATCTGCTTTCTTTTCACCCGATTGCGCATCGACGATGTACAAGCTCCCTGTCTCCGCCACCAATCCTATTCGACGATCAAGGACCTCCAAGGGCAGCAATTGTCCAATTGCTTGCTCGATGCCGACTGGCCTGGCCGGAACTGGGAGCACCGCGGAGCTTGAAAAATCAAGGTTCACAGGGACTTCGATCACAGCCGATTTTCCATCCGTCGTCCGTCCACCTACCCACCAATTCTCCTGTCTCTCAGGTGTACGAATGGGAACAATCTCAGCTAATGATCCGTCGCATTCAATCTGAACGTTCCGATGTTTTAAAGTATCAACGTTGACGATCACAGAACGACCGCTGCTATCTAAGGTCATCAGATTGAGACTGGCTCCCAAGAAAGCCATGCCCTTTATAGGTTCACTGTGGAGTGCCAATAATCGTTGTGAGTAGCCTGCTTGTGGATGTACAATCTCCAGCACATGGTCACCTGTATTAAGCACCCACACACTGTCATCCGCAGAAACTGCTGAAATCTGCACACTGTTGGGCAGACCTTTTAGAGCCAACTGTGGAGTCGTCGCACGTTGCCAAATTTTGACGCTACGGTAGCCACCTGTCGCAAGTAGCTGACCTTCAGGGCTGAATGCGATCGACTGCACAATATCCAAGTGTGTTGTTGATGCAGGTCGATCCTCATAACGTAGATTCTCATCAATTAGCGTCTGCACGGCATGGCTGTTTCTCTCGCGAGCAAATTCTCGAAGCCGCACCGTGTTACCGTGTCCGAACGCTAGGAAATTCCCGTCTGGAGATGCAGCCATGGCATACGCAGGCTGCAAACTTTCAGGCAAAGGTTGCCAATGCAAGGCTTGGTACATGCCCTTGTCCGTGGGCGCAGCAGCACCCTCTTGGATCCAACGTTTCAGCAACTCGATTTCTTCGGGAACAAGAGCTACAGCTCCTACAGCATTATCCGCTGGAGGCATCGGTTCATCGGGATCCATGATCCTTTGTAACAACAAACTAGCCTCCGGGTCGCCAGTCGCAATTACCTCCCCGCTATCTCCACCCTTACGAAGCGCCTCGTAATTTTCCAAATTGAGGCCAGATTCCGCCTTGAGACTGCTGTGACAAGCTACGCAGTTTTTGGTTAGGATGGGCGCGACTTGCTTTGAATAAGAAACAACTGACGAACTCTCAGAAGAATCCGTTTCATCCGCCCCAACATTCATCGGCAACACAAAGAACATAACGATCAGTGTGTACCTACCAGAATATTCGAAACTTGAAGAGCACCGATTTGAAGGATACATGGTCAATGTGAGCTCTAGGTGGGAGGTTGACTGGGCAGGAGGGGAAGCACGATGATGCTACAGAAACATCTTGAGTCGATCATTGATACTGTTTTCTAAAAACGACCAATCTCGCTCACTAAATTTCGCCGACTAACCGTCCCAGCCTGGGAGGGTCGGAAACGGAAGCGTCGTAAACGCTTCTTTTTCCGGGGAGGGCTAATCCTCGGAGAAACGCCACGATTCAATTATTTTAGTTGCTCGGTGCCACAATTTGGACTGTCAGACTATTAGATGGCACCCATACCGTGATATCAGCAGCCGCAGCAGACGCTTTCGCTGCTTCAACGTCGCCCTCAGCTGCTTTGATAGCTGCGGCAAATTGTTCCTCAGATATGCCAAAATTCGCTGCGGTGGCATTTTTTAACTTCATCAACCTTTCTTCGGAACGCTGAAGACGTTGAGGATTTGAGGCCCAACGGACGCGCATTTCACACTGCAGCCAAAGAGTGTAAGTCCCTAGGGGAGCATCATTTGGCACATTCAATTCCATCGCGCCCTCGTCCTTATCGGCCGCAATGGTAACTTCCGGTAGCGTGGTTTTTGGGGGAAGATTTTGCGGCCGCAGCACGCAATTCACCTTTCCTGTGTCGCGGCGTACAAGCTTGATTGGCAGGGACAATTTGCTTCCCTGTGCCGCGCTAAAGTGAATTTTTTCATCGTTGAGTCCTTTGTTTCCGATGTCGCCAAAGTCAATCGTCACGGGCGCAGAATCTATTTCGCTAATCTGTAAATGAATATGATCAGTAAGTCTTGAGATAATGCGATTATTTGTTGGCACCGATCCCCATACGACCTCACCAGATGCAACACCTTGTGATTGGTGCGTTGTCATGTCGGTTGCAATCATCGAAATTGGGCCTGTCCAGGCAACGGAATCCTCCGCTGCTTGCAACACGACCACACATTCATTGCTCCCACTTGGTATGGTAGCGGGATAGGCCTTGACCCCATCGGGCAATCCCACAACGGAAATCTCTATTGGCGATTGATGGCCACATCTTCGCACTGCTAGCACATGTATCGCCTGTGTTCCTCCTCGCATAAGATGGACACCCAGGCCGCGGCTAGCAGCCGCGTTGTTCGAGGGAAATAGCGAGTAGGCCAACGATGAAAAAGTGGGTACGCTAGCCTCGCACAATACTTGAACCGCCATGGAATCTGCAGGCCTCGGACCTTGTTGGTTGTCCCTTAGTGTAAATCGGTAACGACCGTCCTCTGGAACCTTCCACTCAAGTAATGGATCCAATCCTCGCATCTTCATAGCGGCCGGCCAATTAGCAACTCGATCATCCTGCTCTGCAACCTGTTTCAATTCGCCATTTTCCTTGATCTGATAAACGAGCAATTGAGGATCTGTTAATTGCTCAAGCTGCTGAGACCGAATATCGACCGACCAGGATTCTCCCTGTCGAGCAACGAAATCCAACTCATGATTCGCCGATGGACAGAGGTTACCATCCACGGAAAATGGTGGTTGATGAACTCGTGATTCATTCACTGTACCGTGGGGGCACGGAGGGCGAGGAATATCACTTTGTGCGCGGCTAACATTTTGAATGCGGGCGTCCATTCCGCGCTCATCTATCACTGGCCGCAGGAGTTGATCCAATTCAGGAGTCGGCTTGGATTCACTACCAGCCCGCTGGACGGCTACCTCCAATACATAGCCGTATTCATTTGTCCCTTGAAAAAGTGCATCGTGAATGACTAGCTGGTAATCCCCTGATTCCTCGGCCTGCCAATCAATCTCCGCAGGCCAGGCATCGATCGTTCTGCCCGCTGCTACCTCCAAACGAGATGGTGCCGAAAGCGACATGGTGAGCCGAGCCCGGGAATCGAGTTGTTGTGAGTATGCAACAACCCGAACTTGGTCACCAGCCTCTAGGGCTATTGCAAAGTGCTCGGCAGCCTGGGGTTGAGGAAATCGACAGTAGACTGTCCCTGGAGCAAGTGGAAACGCCAAAGCGGGTGAGCCAAGGTCCCCATCGATCAGACGACAAGGACTGTGTACCAACAGCAACTTTCTAGAGTTGGAAATGCCATGACGCCCTCCAACTCGTACTTCGAAAACTCCTGGTTCGGCACCGGCGTCTACACGTACTCGAAATAAACCCGTCACTCGATCGACATCGGCCTTTGGCATAATGGCACTGGCCGGACTCAGGACCGGTTCAACTATTGCCCCCGGCGAGTCAATTAGCATCAGCATGGACTCATCTAAGAATCTGCCGGCTGCCTGTAAGTTTGACTCGCGCCCAATCTGCAATACGGGGGGCGACAATGAACTCAATTCAGCTGTTGGAAACTGCGCCAAGAGAGGCAAAGGATTCAAAATCGCCGCTAACAACGGGGCAAGCAAACAATAAATGAGTCGCATAGTGAGTTGCGATCGGCAATTCCGGCGTTCAGCGAGAAGTGTCATTATTCTGCATCAAATAAGACGCAAATCGGGGATGGGACATGCTGGATACTCTGATTATAGGTTAATTCGCCGGTTTCGGAATTTACAGCGAAACTAGCCAAAGTATGAGAATCCTGGCCACCCACTACCAACCATTTGCCGCTAGGATCTAAATTGAAATTACGTGGAGTTGCACTTCGCACGTTTTCAATTTCAATCACCGTTAAGTCACCGTTTTTGGGATCTATCCGATAGGCCGTGATTGTGTCGTGTCCTCGATTGGCGGAATATGCGAATCGCCCGTTCGGATGAATCCGTATCTCGGACGCGCTCTTGAAAAGTTCCTTGTCCAATGCAGCTTGTGGTACTGCTGGAATTGTATTACGCAACTTCATTGTGCCTTCGGCAGGATCGTAATCGAATTGGCTTACGCTCAAGGCAAGTTCGTTTAAGACGTAGATCCAGCGCCCGTTCTGATGAAATTTCATGTGTCGCGGTCCACCGCCTGGCGGAACGGCGCCAGCCCCATGCGGAACGATATGAGATTTCTCGGCGTCTAGCTTGTAGATGGCGACTTGATCTAGCCCCAAGTCGGGTGCAAAAGCAAATCGATTGTCAGGAGAAAATCCCACCCAATGCGCATGCGGAGAGTCTTGCCTGTTTCCGACTACCTTGGCCCCACCTTGATGTTTGATTAGCTGCGTTCGCTCACGGATGGAGCCATCTGCATTGAGTGAGAACACACCCACCGATCCGCCACCGTATTGTGCAGTCATCAAAGTATGTCCTGTCGGATCTACCTCTACATGCGCGGCACCTCCGTCTCCAATCTCTGCCGATCCTAGTAAATCCAAACTAGGCTTACTTCCCAAACGTTTGATTTGATAGGCAACGACACTTGGCCGTCCTTCCAGGGTACCAACCGCGTACAGCACTGGTAGACTTGGGTGCAGAGCAAGAAAACCTGGTCCCGAAATCTCGGCCGCCAAACTGGCCTCGCTCAGCTTTCCCGTCGAGGTATCCAGCGTACAGTGATATATGCCTTGGCTAAGTTTCGAGTTGCTGGTACCAATCCAAACGTCAATTGACTCCGCCATCGTATGGGTTGCTAAAGCGAGACTGAGTAATAGAAAAAATGAGAGTCGATGCATGATCGATAACAGCTCCGTGATCTTGTAACAAACATAATACAGGGCACTTGCACTTCATCCTAATATAGATGCTTGCGCAGCTGTCATTTCGCAATTCGGGTTTCTAAACCAAAATCCTGGCGGTTCCATACTTTTTTGTACGACATTTGCCTCATGGGATGTACGTCACCTAGAGATCACCATGACTTCTCATGGCCGGATATAAATTCAATGATCCTTTCACCTGGCGAAAGCACTACTTCTGATACTTACTTGGAAAGGTCCCTAGCCGCAATAAAGAACAGTGCCTCAGTTCGGTAGTTTGCCCTGTGCAATTTCTTCTTCCCATTGATCCATGAGCGGCCAATCAATCGCACAGGTACCAAAATCGGCCATGTGCAAGTAACTTTGCAAACGCTCGATGGTCTTGTCTAACATAGCGTCGTCCTTTGCAAACATAGGACCGTGGCTGGGCAAAAGCCATTTAATATCGCTATTACGAATACGCTGCAGAGACCGAATAAATGCGGGAATATCACTGCCATGGTGTGCATCGATGGCTCCCACACAGCCATCCCGATAAATGTTATCACCGCTGAAAAGCAAATCCCCCATCCGGAAAGCCAATTGGCTATCCGCATGCCCAGGGGTGGACCAAACTTCTAGTTGAAGTCCGCCGATTTCGATGATGGCCCCTTCATCAATGATGTGTTCGGTTTCAACCGCTGGCATGGATAGATGAATATTCTGGGCTTCGATTTCCGCGAACGTGCGCAAGCGATCGCCAGTGGCTAATAACTTGGCCGCCTTAGCGTGAGCCGAAACGGTCGTTTTCAACATTTGCTTGGCCAACGACAAGCCCTGGCAATGATCGACATCGGCATGCGTTGCAATCAGGGTCTGGCACTTCGATAGTGGAAAGTCGAGTTCCCGTACTAGCTCGATGATCTCTTCTACCGATTCTTCATAACCGATGTCGATAAGTGCCCATTGGTCATCGTCAAATACCAAGTAAACATTGCATCCAATGATATGGCCTGCCTGAAAGTTGAGCTCAATGACGTTGGGAAAAATGACTTTGCGTTCTAGCATGGACGCTGACCAGGACGAGAGTGAAAAGCGATTAGATTCCGGCGGATTGTAGCCCTTTTGGCAAAGCTTGACAAACGGGCGGACCACTGCAATTCGCTAGGCTCATGATAAGTCCGGTTGATGCCCTTCTGTAATCCTAGGTCCTTTGGTCAGCCAAACCGCCAATAAAATATTGCTACCACACTGCGATCTTGGGCCTGTGCGCAACAATTTTCTCTGGCCATGGGCTGGCCCCGGCGACTGGCCTGTAACCCATAGGTTATGATGGTCACGCACCTTGGTGAGCCGCTCAAGTTCGCTAATTCCAATCTAATGCTGAGAACTCAGATGCCACAAAAAAACAGATCTCGGTTTCTACAATACGGCCAATCAATCCAATTTTTGATTCGGCTCGAATGCACAGCAGTCTGCATATGCTTAGGCTCTACATTGCTATGCAACGCGAGCATGGTTCTTGCTGACGGGCCGCAGGACAACCTACCAGCCAGTGTACGACCGGTACCACCTCCAGGTATTGAGGTAGATAGCCAAACCGCGCAGAGGCTTCGCGACCAGGTTCGACAACTGGACGAGACCTTGGCCGGCTTGGGCGCCATCTCTGGCCCCAAGATTTCAGCATGCAGCGTATTACCAAGGGCTGTGCGGATGAGCCTGGACACTGGCATGTTCTATTCTGAGAATGATTTGCGAGCTGCCCAAGAGCTTTTGGATATGGCGCGCACTCGCATCGATCTCCTTCGAAACGGCGCCGATACTTTGGAAATAATGGGAATAACATCCGAACAAAGTAATACCCCTAAATTGATGGTCGGCGGCTTTGTGTCCAAGATCGACCAATCGGTCCAACCTTTCGGTATCGTCTTACCAGCCGATTTTTCTGTCGAATCCTCTCGCCCACTTCGCCTAGATGTTTGGCTGCATGGACGCGGTGAGAAATCTGGAGAAGTCGCCTTTCTAAAACAACGACAATCTCAAGTTGGTGAGTACGCGCCGCCAGGTACCGTTGTTTTGCACCCCTACGGCCGCTACTGCAATGCATTCAAATTTGCAGGAGAAATCGATGTACTGGAAGCGATTGATTATGTCAGTCAAATTCTTCCCATCGATACGAATCGCATTACAATTCGCGGCTTCTCAATGGGAGGAGCGGGGTGCTGGCAGTTAGCAGTTCATTACCCTGACATTTGGTCTGCTGCGAATCCAGGTGCGGGCTTCAGCGAAACTCGAGAGTTCCTACGAGTCTTTCAAGATGAGGTGTTTGTACCAACTCCATTCCAGGAAAAACTGTTGCATTGGTACGATTGTCCTGATTGGACGAACAACCTGCGAAGTACTCCTACTGTAGCCTATAGCGGTGAGATCGATCGCCAGAAACAGGCAGCCGATGTCATGGCCGCTGCCTTCCAAGCACGTCACATGAATCTAACGCACATCATCGGTCCTCAGACAGCACATAAACTACACCCGGAATCAAAAGTAGAGATCCAAGAACTGCTTGATGGTTACCTAAGTGCTGGTAAACCGGTGTGCAGAAAACATGTGGACCTGACTACTTTCTCGCTACGCTACCACCAGCTGGATTGGCTTAGCATCGAAGGGTTGCACCATCATTGGCAAGAATCTCGCGTCATCGGCGATCTGTCTCTCGGAAAGATTTCACTTTCCACGCAAGGCATTAGTCGTCTGCGCATTCAACGCGGCAAGGCCGATGCACTTGTCGGTCAGGAGGAACTTGAGATAGTCATCGACAATCAACATTTGACAGCCCCAGGCAGTACGAAAGGTGCAGATCTTTGGATCGGGCAAGATCCATCAGGTACGTGGTCCATATCTGCGGCCGCAGAAACAACTGGTCTGGTAAAACGGCCTGGCCTGCAAGGACCGATCGACGATGCCTTTATGGACGCCTTTGTGTTTGTACCTCCAATTCCTGGCTCCGGAAATGGACTGGTCGACTCATGGATCGATCGCGAATACCAACACGCCACCGCCGAGTGGATTCGCCATTTTCGTGGAAACGTTGTAATCGCCAGTGCAAACTCTGAGAACCTCGAATTATTAGATAAGAATTTGATTCTTTTTGGCACGCCGCGCACAAATCCTCTCATGGCCAAGATCTTACCTTTGCTGCCTGTGGCTTGGACACAGCAGGACATTGCTATCGGCTCTGCACGAGGAGACGCTCAATCCTGCGTACCAATTCTGGTCTATCCCAATCCACTTCATCCAAATCGTTACATCGTTATCAATAGCGGTTTTACATTTCGCGAATTTGCATACTTAAATAATGCACGCCAAATTCCCATGCTGCCAGACTGGGCAATCGTTGACATTTCGTCTGGTGCGACAACACAACTACCCGGTCAAATTGTGGCAGCTGATTTTTTTGATGAACATTGGATGCCCAATTAGATTCACTTTGCTCAAGGCACAACATGAATTCGATTCCGCGTTTCCGAGGTCTGGTGGCGGCCACCTTCACTCCCTTTACGCCGGACGGAGAGATCAACCTGCCAATGGTCGAGCCCCTGGTTGAACATGCGGTAGCAACCGGCATGGCGGGACTCTACGTACTTGGCAGCACCGGTGAAGGACTATCGCTAACCCAAGCCGAACGCTTACTGGTGGCAGAACAATTTGTACGCTGTTCGGCCGGGCGTGTGCCGATTATTGTTCAAGTTGGCTCGGAATCCTTACGTTCATCGCACGAGCTCGCTCGGCATGCTCAGAAGATTGGCGCCCATGCAATTTCGGCGGTCAGTCCCGTCTATTTTCGGCCCGAGAACGTCTCCACGTTGGTCGCGTCGATGCAAGTCATTGCTAGCGGAGCACCCGAGCTGCCGTTTTATTATTATCACATTCCAGGCGCTACTGGAGTGACACTCAATATGCTTGAGTTTTTGAAATTGGGCAGCCAGTTGATTCCAAATCTTCGTGGACTGAAGTTTACTTCTCCTGCCGCTTATGATCTTCAAGCATGTGTTGAATGCGATGACCAGCGTTTCGAAATCCTATGGGGAGTAGACGAAATGTTGCTCAGTGGGATGGTTGCTGGCGCCGTAGCCGCCGTTGGCAGTACGTACAATTTTGCTTCTCGCATTTATCACAATCTGATCGCGGCACAAGCTGAAGGAAACTATCAGCGCGCCGCCGAGTTTCAATCTTTGTCACAATTGCTAGTGCGAACATTTGTCCCCTTTGGACCCCGAGCAGCCCAAAAGGCGATCATGTCGTTTATCGGATTGGACTGTGGGCCTTCACGACTTCCCATCGCTCCGCTCAGCGATTCGGCACGCGAGCAATTGCGGGAAAAACTGGATACGATTGGTTTCTTTCAGTGGTAGGCTAGTTGCGCATGCTTCTTTTGAATCAAACTTGTCGTTTGGTTAGGTCCTTGCTTGGCCATGGGTCAATCTGCACGCTCAGTTGCCTAACGTTGCTCGGTCACCTAATGTTGCTCAGTTACCTAATGTTGCTCTGGGCAAACTCGCCGTTGAAAGCTGAAACACTGCGCAACGAGGTTACCTGGGATCGACTACCCGATTTGCCAGATGCATTGGGGGTGGCGGGACCGTTTGTAGGTGTTCACCGGGATGCACTGATCATCGCTGGAGGCGCCAATTTCCCCCAACCCGTTTGGGAAAGTAACAAAAAGTGGACTGATCAAATCCATGTCCTAAAACAACTTACTGACAGCGACCTCCAGTGGATCGACGGCGGCCGCTTGCCGCAACCGATTGCCTACGGTGCAACCGTTTCGACCCCTCTGGGGGTAGTATGTCTGGGAGGCAACGATGCGACGACCGTCTTTCAAGACGTGTTGTTAATCCAGTGGAACGCACAGCTCGAACAACTTGATGTAACTGAATTACCGAAACTACCAGAGCCGCGCACCAACGCCCAAGCGGCCATAATCGGGCAAACCATCTACTTAGTCGGTGGCCAGAGCGGCCTGGGACTAGAAACCGCCTCCGACGCGGTCTGGACGTTGGATCTTTCCATGATCGGGCAACCCGAGAACTTTCTATGGCGTGAGCTTGCCCCCATGCCAGGCGGCGCACGTGCTTTTCATATCACACTGAGCCAGCATGACGGCTTCGAGCAATGTCTCTACATTATCAGTGGGCGCAGACAGCGAAACGATCAGGTCGATTTTTTAAGTGATGTGTGGCAGTTTTCTCCTCGCAAGAATGAATGGCGTGAAAGAACTGGCTTGCCCGCACCACGAGTTGCGGCGCCAGGAATTGCCTATGGCCAATACCATTTATTGGTCTTGGGAGGAGATGATGGTACGCTTTTTCACCGCACTGACGAACTGCGAGACGAACATCCCGGATTTCCTAAGGTGGGATTTGCCTACCACACCGTAACGGATACATGGACCGAACTTCCAGAATTGCCGTCCAATCAAGTCACTACTCAACCTGTTTGGTGGCAGTCAAAGATCATCCTTGCAAGTGGTGAAGTGCGGCCTCGTGTGCGCACACCGCATGTTTGGTCCATATCACTTACAAGCAATCAAGCTGGATTCGGATGGATAAACTACGTAGTACTCGTATGCTACCTATTGGGCATGGTTGTATTGGGAGTCTTTTTCGCTTGGCGAACTAAAACAACCGACGACTATTTTCGCGGGGGAAAACGAATTCCTTGGTGGGCAGCGGGCTGCAGTATCTTTGCTACGATGCTGAGTTCCCTCACGTACACAGGCATTCCCGCAAAAGCCTTTGTACAGGATTGGGTGTTAGCCATCGGAAATTTCATGATTCCGGTCGTAGCATTCCTAGCTGTCTACGTTGCACTTCCATTTTACCGACGGATCGACGCTACAAGTGCGTACGAATATCTTGAGCTTCGGTTTAATCGTGCTGTGCGGTTGTTTGGAAGTGCCAGTTTTATTCTGTTTCATATTTTTCGTATGGCAGTCGTGATGTCCCTCACCGGCTTGGCATTGGCCGTGGCGACGCCGTTGACACCCCTGCAATCCGTGTTGCTAATGGGCGTACTGAGTATCGTATACTGCACGGCCGGCGGCATCGAAGCAGTGATTTGGACCGACACAATTCAGACGATTGTGCTATTAATCGGAGCCCTGGTGGCACTCACGATGCTAGTCAACGGTAGTGGTCTGACCACGGAAAGTTGGCTGGAAGTGGCTTCAAACCATAACAAATTGCGGTTTGCCAATTGGAATTTAGATGCCACCAATTCTCAAATCGCGATATGGGCCATTGTACTAGGAGCCATCGGACAGAACGTCTCTTCCTACACCGCCGATCAAGCAATAGTTCAACGATATACAACGACGGCCAGTCAGACCTTGGCTGCGCGCTCCATTTGGACGAACGCAGTCATGACAGTCCCTGCAACCATTCTGTTTTTCGGTATGGGTACCGCCTTATTCGTCTTTTATCACTCTCATCCAGAAAAACTGGATCCCACGATTGTTACCGATCAAATCTTTCCCATGTTCATCTCACGAGAAATGCCTATCGGATTGGCCGGACTAATCGTTGCCGGAATCTTCTCCGCAGCACAAAGCACCGTTTCGACCAGCATGAATTCGCTGGCCACGACTATCGTAACCGACTTCTTAAGACCCTTTGGAGTCCTTCGAACTGAATCAAATTACTTGAAAGCCGCTCGGTGGCTAACTTTTTCTATTGGGATTTTGGGCACAGTCCTGGCTCTTTGGTTTATCGATCCCAAAATCGCCTCTTTGTTCGACGCCTTCATCAAAGTGATCGGCCTGTTTATGGGTGTCCTGGGAGGGCTATTTCTACTTGGAGTTCTCACTCGACGCGCCAACGCAGTTGGAGCACTTACAGGTGCCATCCTTGGATCACTGACCTTGATTTGCGTCTGGCAAGGTACCAAGGTCAATGGTTACTTGTATACATTTATCGGCATATCGGTTTGCTTCGTGACAGGCTACATGACAAGTCTTTGCACACCTGCATTCCGATCTCGCACCGAAGGTTTAACGATCCACGATTGACGACATCTTGTTGTTCTCCAGAAACTGTTGCTTCACAGAAACTGTTGCTTCACAGAAATCGGGCGTCTAAACGGAGTCTGCCCATTGCACCTGTGGCGAACTAACCTTCCCTCTGGGAAGGTCGCGAGCGATGCGAGCGGGTAGAGCTCTTATCATTCGGCATCCCAGATCAGGGCTCACCGCATTCACCTCCCTATCAGATTCCTCCAAGCGGACACCTAACGGCTGGGAGTTTAACAAGTTACATTCGTCGAGCATTTTGATGGTAACGCTTTGGAAAGTGCCCATGTCCAGCTCGATTTGGGATCCAATGGCCATGAGCAAGTTTACTGGAGGATGTCTGGCATCGCTGCGAACATGATTGCGATTAGAATAGTGATTCGTGGCCGCGGTAAAATGATCCGCGTGTTATTGGCAATTCGCTACTGTACTCACTCCCTGTCCCTTGTAATCCATTCCGATTGTGAATACTCCTTACCCTCCACCTAGACGCTCCAATCACCGAGTCCACCAGCAATACGATTTGTTGTTTTTCATTGTGATGGGTGGATTGAGTTCGCTGTTCGTCCTGTTAATGGTAGCTCTGTTAGTTGCAGATGTCTCCTTTTCTAGTTGGCAATCTTTTGCCGAAGCGCTGGCCAAACCGGAAATACAGGCCGCATGTCGTTTGACGATGATCAGCTGCACTTTGGCCGCCATACTCTCCGTGTGGGTTGCCACACCTATGGGATACTTGCTTTCTCGTTATCGCTTTCCAGGCCGTGTCGCTATCGATACGCTGGTGGACATACCCATCGTTCTTCCACCACTCGTACTCGGACTCAGCCTGTTAATCCTCTTCCATCAACCCTTTTGGGGATGGCGGCTGGAGGACTTTCTAAAAGATAAATTGCATTTTCCTGTCACTTTTCATTGGCCCGCAGTCGTACTGGCTCAGTTTTCTGTTTCTTGTGCCTTCGCAATTCGCACTATGCGCGTGACGTTCGACCAAATCAATCCGCGTTGTGAGCACGTTGCTAGAACACTTGGTTGCACCAGAGGTCAAGCGTTTATGCTCATTGCTTTACCTCAGGCCTGGCGGGGAGTTATTACGGCTGGCACGATTGCCTGGGCACGAGCGTTAGGTGAATTCGGACCTATTCTTGTTTTCGCTGGCTCGACACGCATGAAGACTGAGGTGTTATCGACATCCGTCTTTTTGGAACTTAGCGTAGGAAAACTGGAAGCTGCCGTGGCTGTTTCTCTTTTGATGGTTGCCATGGCTGTGATTGTGCTGATTGTCCTGCGGCTGCTTGGAACGGGGCTCAGTCCATGATTGAGCTACAAGCGGTAGACATTCAAGCAGGCTCATTTCGCCTTTCCGATGTCAGTTTCATCATCCCCACTGGAGAATACGCGATTCTGATGGGTAAAACTGGTCGAGGTAAGACGACAATTCTAGAAGCTATTTGCGGGCTTCGCGAAGTACAAAACGGCTTTATTCTCATTGACAATCAAGACGTCACCCAATGGTCACCGGGAGCTCGTCATATTGGCTATGTGCCCCAAGATTTAGCACTGTTTCCCACCTTATCTGTCCGCGAAAATCTAGCCTTTGGCTTGCGTCTAGCCAAGTATTCTCGATCGCATACTGCCGAACGCATTGAGCAACTTGCCGATCTTCTCGGCATCTCCGCTTTGCTATCGCGGCGGGTGCAAGGGCTAAGTGGAGGCGAATCACAACGCGTTGCCTTGGGGCGCGCCCTAGCCGCGTGGCCAAAAATCTTGATTCTTGACGAACCATTGAGCGCTTTGGATATGGACACTCGAACCGAGATGATTGAGCTATTGAGAACTGTCAAGAAAACTACGGCCGTGACTATCCTGCATGTTACTCATAATCCCGGTGAAGCAACCCAAGTAGCCGACCTACGACTAGAGCTAACTGCGGCAGGTGAAATACATGCATTTAGGAATACATCTCAGTGAACTCACAAAACATGAAGCGCCACATACTCGCTCACCAAAATCCGACAATCGAATGCAACTTTCGGAAGACAGATTTGATTCCTGGCAACGACGAAGTCATTTCCGCTTGAATTGTTCGCGACTTTCCCCAACGGGTAGCCCGATAAAAAGTCGCCAATAACCCTTGTTATCGAAATTGATGTTTTCGAAATTGATGATGATGAAAGACCATAGCGCCTTGCTGATCTGTGGACATACGTATTATGCTGCAACCGCGCGCTCACGGAGTACCGCATCACTGAGTAATACAACGGCGCACTCACGGAGCAATACGACCTCGCGCTCACGGAGTACTGCAACGCGCGCTCGGCTAACTTACCTTCCCAGGCCTGGGAGGGTCGGAAAACACATCGTGAAATCCATATTTTGAAGTTGCGTTATTCATAGACCGTTAGAACATTATTGTCGCGAATCGTATTGTGTTTTTGCTAAATTGTGAAAGCAACTTGTATGAACCAAAAAACCGTGATCCACATGTGGGCTTTGTCTTGGATCTTTGGCTTGTCATTACCGATGGCCATTGTTAGCGCTGCCCAGCTGCCACATATCTTCATTTTATTTGTTGACGACATGGGGTACGGTGACCCGCGGAGTTTCAATCCCGATTCGAAATTAGAACTCACGAACATTGATCGTTTGGCTGCTGGGGGCATGCGTTTTACAGATGCGCACGCACCGGGACCACTATGCCATATGTCTCGTTACGGCCTAATGACCGGGCGCTACCCCTTCCGCACGGATGTATCACGCTGGCCGTCGGAACCACTGATTAAGAATGGCCAAGCCACGCTGGCTTCCATGTTGAAGTCGCAGGGATACCATACTTCCATGGTAGGTAAATGGCATTGCGGATTCCAGGAACAAGGCTACGACCAACCCTTGCCAGGTGGACCTGTGGACGTTGGCTTCGATACCTTCTTTGGCATTCGTGCATCCACGGACATTCCACCTTATTTCTATATCCGCCAGAATCACGCGGTTGCCCCACCAACCCTGGATATCACCGCCCATGCATCGGAAGGTTGGTCGCCTATTCAAGGCGCTTTTTGGCGAGCCGGGAAGATCGCCACAGACTTGCAATTAGAAAATGTGCTACCCCGTTTTATTGAAGAAGCCGAATCAGTTATTTCAAATCATGCTGGGCAAGCAGAATTACAGCCGCTGTTCCTTTATTTGGCATTGCCAGCTCCGCATACACCTTGGTTGCCTAGTGAGGAATATCGCGGGAAAAGCAAAGTTGGTCTGTACGGTGACTTTGCCGAAATGGTCGACAAGATGTTGGGCCGAGTTATTGCCGCGATGGAACGCGCCAAGATGCTTGACGATGCCCTAATCATTTTTACGTCGGACAATGGTCCCGTATGGTACGAAGAAGATGCAAAACGATTTGCACACGATAGCTGTGGACCATGGCGAGGAATGAAAGCCGATGCTTGGGAAGCTGGCCATCGCATGCCCTTCATCGTTCGCTGGCCCGGCCATGTGGCACCTGCCAGCGAATGCTCACAAACAATTTGTTTCACAGATTTATTTGCCACCTTAGCCAAGATAACAGGCTACGAAACGAAGCCTGAGGATGGGCCCGATAGCTTTGATTTTTCTCTAGCTTTAGCTGGAAACCCAGGGCCGGTACGACCGTCTTTGGCCATGGCCTCGGGCAGCGGACTGATGACTGTCCGCCAGGGCCCTTGGAAACTGATCGCGGGCTTGGGTTCAGGTGGATTTTCAGAACCTCGGCGGGAGCAGGCTCAAGCGGGCGGACCAGCTGGGCAGCTATATAACCTTGCCGACGATCCTGCCGAATCGAACAACCTGTATGTTTCGCAACCTGAAATAGTCAAACAGCTTCAAGCCGAATTGGATCGGCTTGTCGCGCAGTAGGTTTACGAGAAAGCATATTGACCGACAACGGATCTCGGCCGTACAGTAGAAATAACAACTTGTAACTACCCTTTTATATATACTGCATATCTCATGAGTTCCATTGCGTCCAGTTTTTTGTCGACCCGTTCGTTGCTGACCATGCACCAACCTCGCGCATGGCGCGCCCTAGCAGGCTGTTTACTCTTGGTAGTGTCTTCGAATTGGCAATGTAGCGCCGAGGACTCTCATCCCGCGATAGGGAAGCAATTGAGTGACTTTGCGTTGACCGATTTTCGTGGCAAGGTATGGAAACCTGATGATTTTGGTCAAGCTGACGTATTGGTTGTCGCCTTCCTGGGAGTCGAATGCCCACTTGCCAAACTCTATACCGAAAGGCTGCAAGATCTGAAAGAACAATGGGGCTCCAAAGTAGCCATCTTAGGCGTTGATGCCAATCTTCAAGATTCGATGGCCGAGCTCAACGCCCATGCGCGGGCTCACAAAATCGAATTCCCGTTGACTAAGGATGTCTCGCAAAGTTTATTGCATGAGCTCCATGCATCGAGAACCCCAGAAGTTTTTGTGCTCGATCGTCAACGTCGCGTTCAGTATTGTGGACGAGTGGATGATCAATATGGCATTGGGTACGTACGCGAAAAGCCTGAGTCCAACGAGCTGTTGGATGCGGTGTCAGCACTGCTAAAAGGGGAGACGGTGCGCGTGCCCTTTCAACCTGCAGTCGGATGCCGAATCGGTCTTGCCAAACACCCTCAAGCCGACTCGGAGGTAACTTATAGCAATCAGATTGCCCGGGTCTTCCGTGAACATTGTATTCAGTGTCATCGGGATGGTGAAATTGGCCCCTTCGCGCTGACTAACTACGATGAAATCGTTGGCTGGGCCGAAATGATTCTAGAAGTAGTCGAACAGCGTCGCATGCCACCTTGGCATGCTGCCCCCTCGGAAATTCGCTTTGCTAATGATTGCAGTTTGGACGAAGATCAAATTGCCATGATTCGGACTTGGGTTGAAAACGGGGCTCCGGAAGGAGATCGAACTAGTCTCCCTCCGCCAAAACAATTTGTTGAAGGTTGGCAATTGCCGCAAACACCGGACCTAGTTATTCCGGTAAGTTCAAAACCGTATCGCGTACCAGCCGAAGGTGAGGTCAAATATCAATACTTTCGCGCAGAGCAAAAATTCGACGAGGAAAAGTGGGTGAAGGCCATTCAAATCTTGCCGGGCAACCGCTCGGTAGTGCATCACATTTTGGTATTCGTACGACCCGTGGGAGCCACTGGTAACTTGGCCGGTGAACGCGGCTTTCTGGCGGGTTATGTTCCGGGATCCTATGCGGCTGTTTTCCCAGAGGGGATGGCCAAAAAGATCCCTGCCGGTAGCGAACTCATATTTCAAGTTCACTATACTCCTACCGGTACCGAACAGTGGGACCAAAGCCAACTTGGAATTGTGTTTGCCGATCCAGATACCGTATTCCACGAAGTCAAAACTACGAGCGCCGTCCAGTCTCAGTTACGAATCCCTCCGGGGGCCGAAAACTACCATACTTCTGCCATGTTGCCAGAAGAACTTCCCGAGTGTCAGCTGCTGACCATGGCCCCGCACATGCACTTGCGAGGTAAATCCTTCTCCTACAAAGCTATCATTCCTAATGGAGAAGATTTCGATTTGTTGCAGGTGCCTGCTTATGACTTCAATTGGCAAACAGCCTATCGACTGTCGGAACCCATTTCATTGCCGGCAGGTTCCAAGATCTTTTGCGAAGCCGAGTTTGATAATTCTGTCAAAAACCTAAACAATCCAGACCCCACGGCCACAGTACGTTGGGGAGATCAAACGAATGATGAAATGATGATCGGCTACTTTGACATCGTCGTGCCCAAAGATTCAGAGGCTCTCGCATCCAGCAGTCAACGCCGCCGGGCTCTGGTGGCTCAGATTGTCAAACAGGGTCTGTTTGAACGATTGGATAGCAACCGCGATCAGCGTATTGAATTGGATGAGGTACCCCAGCGATGGAAAGATCGCTTTTCGCTGTTGGATACCAATCAGGATGGTTTCATTACCACTGGCGAAATGCAGAAGTAGTTCCGGACTTGCGCAGGCTTCGATGATGATCGGTGAGAGAGCGCTCAAAATCGGAACTAACCTTCCCGCTTGCGGGAGGGTCACGCAACTGCGGTCGGGGAGGGCCAATCGCTGCCCTCCTACTTCTCAAGCGTCGCTCAATCAATTAGTTTCTGAAACTAAGATGAAAGAGCCCCAAGTTGACCGAGAGTCGGCGCAGAAAAAAAACGCGACCGATCATTTTTCGGCCGCGTAATCAAATTTTTCACTGCAACGTAGCATCACTATTTTCTAACCAATGACTTACTCGCGATCGGTTAGAAGACATCCAGAATAAAATGGTGACCCCAGTGATAGCGACGGTCGCTAGGGTAATAGTTCTGCCACTTCTTGTTGTAGACAGGTATTTGCATTTCAGGCGGATAGCGGTAGTACATGCTATCACTACTGCGGTAATACTCACTGCCGCGGAAATTCTGCGGATAGTAAACATACGGGTAATGCAAGAAGCGATTACAATCCCGGCTACCGTTGGCACTTCCCCAGGCTTGCCCAAAGGCCATCGCTTGAGGCGCGGAAGCTGCTGGATAAGCTCCCATACCTGAGGCTGAGAATGCACTTGAATAACCGCCTGTACCACAATCGTTGCAAGCGTAATCTCGTTTGTAGGCTGCCAATTCAGCCTTAACTGTTGTACCGCTCGAGCTAGCTGCTACGTCGCTTTCCTGTGCGTTTGCGGTCGAAGCGCCAGGCACTGCACAAGCAGCGGCGATGGCGATGGATAGTGTCCATTTACGAATCATTTTTTGCTAACCCCCTGGGACTGCTGGCACACTCGACTTTGGCGAGATCAAGTCGACTGTGGAGTATGCTTGGTATGTGGGTCGGCGTGTGCGACTACCGTGGTCAATCGACAAATGCGATGATCGTACGGGCGATGAAACGCTAAACCGGTAGAACTTCACATTCGACCCCTGCGGCTTGAGATCGGCAATTGCCAAAGCCGGAGTTGAAGGAATATCCGGCACATTCCTCAGTTCGTGCCAGGAGCACATGCTTTAAATTCCCAGGGTCAATAGCCACAGTGCAAGGTTTCTATTGCTTGCAACTCAAGCAGCCGCCTCGTTGTTGTGCTGGTCGCCTTGATTCGCTGGTGACCGATGCCGCGCGGATTGGAAAGCATTTTCACCACGAACAGTGCACACTCGAAGCCTGCTTCCTGCCCGGCGCCTGGGAACGGGTCCAAAAAGAATTCCGAGTCGACAGTACGTCCCTTGAGCCGAACGGAACGTTGGGCTGCGGGCTGCGAACGGTCATTTTCGAAGAAGTAAGATATCTATTAGCAGGGTGATGAAAAAGTCGATTTGCAAAATCTTGTGGTTGATTAGTAACCCGAAGCGTCAGCGAAGGGCTGGGCACATTCCCTGTCGAGTAGGCA
>JAGQOY010000007.1 GCA_020427005.1 Planctomycetales bacterium | reverse complement strand
TTGTCTCTTGGACGATTCCTTTTTCGGGGAGGGGCTGGTCATCCGAAGCTTAGCCTCGCACTGATTTTATCGGAAAACAAATCGTGACATCCATGATTGGATGTTGCGCTATATACCGTTAGAACTTGATTGTCGCAAATCGTTGTGTGTATCCATTCATCTCTATCGAATAGTTGCGAGTGCGACTGAGGTATTAAAGACCCTCCCCGACCGCACTTGCGGTCGACCCTCCCGAAATTCGGGAGGGTAAGTTGCTTTCTGCGCTGCTTAAAACGTAAGAAGTGTGCTAGGTCACAAAGATCACACACCAACATTTTTTTCCTTCGGACGTAGATTTGGGGCCGATTAAGTCAGATGCTTTATTGCATGATAATGGGACGCAAATTGGGAGCCAAACGCAAAAGTTGCTCTGTCAGCATGCGATGGATTTTCCGATTTGTTTTCTGCCGCATAGCACTTGCTAGAACTTGCTTGGCCACTGGCAGACTGATATGAGAAGCGAGCTCTTTGATCGAGGGAACAAAAGCAGGGCTCATGCTGAATCTTCGCAAGCCCATTCCGAGCAAAAGCACAAAGGCCTGGGGTTGACCCGCCATTTCACCACACAAGGTAACTGGTTTCCCCTGGGAATTGCAAGCGCGAACAACCGATTCAAGCAAACGTATAACGGCAGGAGAAAGTGGCTGGCATAGATGACTTACCTTGGGATTGTCACGGTCAGCAGCCATAAGGTACTGCACAAGATCATTCGAGCCGATCGAAACAAAATCTACTGCCGGTAGTAATTGATCGATCATGATGGCTGCCGCTGGTACTTCCACCATCATGCCAAAGCCAACCTTGCCATATGGCTTGTGTTCCATTCGTAATTGCTGTTCTGCTTTTCGCATGAAAGCTCTGAGACGTCGTAGCTCTTCCAAATTGGTTACCATGGGAAACAAAATGTCTACCTGAGAGCACTTACCTTCGTCAGTCAATTCAACCGTACCAGCAGCTCTTAGGATTGCTCGTATTTGCTGCAAGAAAAATGCAGGATGCTCAAACGACAAACGAATACTTCGCCACCCCATAAAAGGATTGGCCTCAAACTGCGTCCGCCCTAGAAAGGGCACCGACTTATCGCCTCCGATATCTAGAGTGCGGATGGTAACGCGATGGTTGGGTGCTGCGTTTACGACATCCCGATAGATTTCAAACTGTTCCTGTTCGCTGGGAACGGACGTATGCGCCAGATAGAGGTACTCTGTACGATAGAGCCCGACCCCACTAGCTCCCATGCGCACAGCACTTTGGGCATCGCCAATACCATTGATATTTGCCATGAGGTCCAAAGACTCATGATCAGCGGTGATTGCCGGCTGATCTCGGTTATGAGCCAAGTGATCGCGCAAATCGACGAACTCTCGCTCAAGTTTGCGATATGCCGCCAGCACCTCCGCATTGGGATTAACGATGACATGGCCATCTCGTCCATCCACGATAACAGTGTCGCCTGTCTTGGCTTGTCGCAGGATGTGCGTGACACCGCTCACCGCCGGAATTCCTCGGCTACGTGCGATGATCGCGGCATGACTTGTTTGGCCACCGGCTTGCGTGATGATTCCATGTACCGCTTTACTGCCCAGCATAACAACTTGACTGGGTAGCAACTCATCAGCAACAACGATAACAGAACCCGTCAATGCATCGGAGCCTGTTTGTAGAGCATCGCTTAAGAAACTCGAAAGCCTTTCGACAACGTCACGTATATCTGTCAATCGTTCGCGAAGATACTCGTCGCGGGACTTGTGGAAGATGCCTTGGTAGTACTCCACTAACTTGGCCAAGGCGGCAGGCGCTGAAAACAGATCCTGGCTTATCCATGTGCGAACTTTTCCTACCAGCGCCGGGTCTTGCAAGATCGACTCGTGAGTTGAGAAGATGGCTGCTGCTTCCTTGCCAATTTGTCGCTGAACCTTAGTTTGGAGTAACCGCACGTCGTGGAGTGACTGTTTTCGAGCATTTTCGAATCGCGCCAACTCAGCCGCTATATCCTGCCGTTGGATCACTTCTCGGCCGGGGTGTACAAACACCTCGTGAATGCAATAGGCTGTTCCTATTGCTACGCCCGGTGAAACGGCAATTCCTTTTCGCATTCTCTTACTTTCGACTTTGCTGGTCGCCACGCACGTGAACGATTCCATGTTCAACAAAAGACCAATCCCGCCTGACTCTCTCAACATTCTTTTGCTGGAGGAGTCTATAATAACACTCTACAATTCCATTGTCTTTATGAGGGAAAGGGGCAAGCTCATGGGCTCCAAAAATGGTGTTACAGGTTTATGCCAGCTACTGCTTGCCACTGGACGACGCGGATTAAGCCATACATTTCTACCTGTTGGAATTGCACTGATGTTTGCCTCTTGGTCCATCGGGCAAGAGGCAACTGGACAATCGCGAAGCCGAGAAGCTCCGGCTACCCAACAAACTAAAGAGATCTTCTCTGGTCCACAGGTCGGCGAAGATTTGCTTGAATTGCCGGTGTGGATAAAAAGTTTAGATGACAAACCAAGTGAAAAAGCGGATTTGGCAGAGATAGCAAAAAAGCATCCCACCACCATCATTTTCATGCACGAAAAATCACGCCCTGCCTTTGGACTAGCGAGACTCGTTTCTGAATTCGCACGAAAAAAAACAGACAAGGAAATAAAAGTTTTCTTGGTTGTGCTTACCGACGATCGATCCAGTACGGAAACTTGGTTGGGCATGATACATCGCTATTTTGAACCTCCTACCCGACTTGCTGTTGCAGACGGAGGTATTGAAGGGCCGGGAAGCTTGGGTCTGAATCGATTGGTAGCTGTCACAGCGCTCGTCGTCAAAGACGGCAAAGTCACCAAGAACATGGCTTTGACTCAAGTGACTGAGGCCGTGGATGCTCCGGCGCTACTCGAGGCCATGAACGAGGTGTCTGGCGGAGGCGAAATCCCCAGCTTGGACGAGCTGCGACCCAGACCACGTCGGTAAATGGAGGATTGGCACGCCATGGTGATGACCTATTTGCCACACTCGATTGCCAAAACTTGGTTTGTCGCCAGCCTATCGTTGGCGATTTTTTTGGCTGCCCACAGCTTGACGTTGGCACAGTCGGTTGGCAAGTTGGCCTCCGATATAACATTTGCGCGAGAAGTCGCGCCTATACTCACCAAGGCAGGCTGCAATTCAGGAGCCTGCCACGGCGCTGCCGCAGGGCGCGGCTATTTGGCGCTCAGTTTGTTTGGCAGCCGTCCTGCACAAGATTATCAGAATTTGGTTCATGGCTTGCATGGAAGATTCCTTGACGTACAAGACCCGGAGCAGAGTTTACTATTAAAAAAACCGAGCGGGCGATTGGACCATGGTGGAGACTTGCGATTGCCAGATAGCGAAGTTGGGTACCACGTGATTAGAAATTGGATTGAACAACAGGCACCGCGAGGGGAGATCGTGGTTCCCAAGTCACTGCTCGTTCATCCACTAGATTCGACGGATTTACAACCGGGTTCCGCAGTAAGAGTATCGATCGAAGCAATTTGGAGTGATGGGCAACGCACGGCAACCTTGCCCTGGCTCATTGTCGATGGCGCCAAGGAAGCTACGGATGATTCGGTAACCAATGATCAATCGACAGTAAATGACGTCAATGTCGACTCCCTGGAGGTTACGCCCCCACTACCTGCGGTCACCTTTAGGCGCGTTGACCAGCAGCTAGTATTTCAGGCCCATCAGGTCGGCTATTTACCCATCACGTTTCGATTTGGCCCTGTGGCCACTACCATGCAGCTATGGTGTAGTTCAGCTACAGCTCCTTTCGCCATGAGCAAGTCAACATCGACGCTTGATCAACTCGCTAGCGCACAAATCTTGAGCTCAGGTTTTGCATCTTCGGCAACCACAACTTCCTCCCGATTAGCCCGCAGACTATGGTTGGACTTGATGGGCAAACACCCAAGTCTGGAACAATGGGAAGAAGACACTCACTGGATAGAAACTGGAAAGCTGCCCTCGGTAGTCGATCGGATGTTAGCCTCGTCGGAATTCAACGCGCAGGCTGCCCATATCGTATCTAGTTGGGTGACCCAGGCCAGTCGGACTCAGGTCTCCGGTGAATTGCTAATCCAACCCATAGCGGAGCGTTTAAGTCGGTCAGATGATTTGCTGCAATTGGCGATCGACATGCTTGCCGTAGCAGATAACGACTCACATCACGATCTCAGCTTGTTTCATCGCTTTGCGACTGACGCTCGTACCCGTGTCGAGTTAATAGCCGCCTGTTGGATGGGTGTCCGATTGGGGTGCGCCCAGTGCCATGATCATCCGCTCGATGTATGGCAGCAAGACGATTATTTTTCAATGGCAGCTTGTTGGGCAGAAATTGATGTCTCGGATAACCTGATTCGGCGAATCGAAGGCCGCACTACAACGGATCTCCGCACTGGTCGAGATGCCCGACCTGCGGTGCCTACATTCCCATTATCAACATCGATTAGCGAGCATCCAGACCAAGCCTTCGTCAGTTGGTTGTGCCATCCAGAAAATCCCTACTTCACACCCAATCTGGCAAATCGCGTCTGGACTTGGCTCATGGGCGCTGGATTGGTCGAGGAAGTAGACGATCAACGCGCCACCAATCCACCCGTCAACCCAGCACTTTTGAAGCATTTATCAGATCAACTTCGTAACAGCGATTACTCATTGCGGAGTCTAGTGCGCGAAATAGTATTGTCCGATGCGTATGCTCGCGACACTGCTGAGGATGCTCCACGCTTGGCGATCCGGCTAGCTGCATCGCGACGTCCTAAAGACATACCCATTCAGGTTTCGTTGATGGCAAATCAAGCCTTCTCAGATCATTCGTTTGCACGTGAGATTGACAGGGATCGACAGAGCAGCGATATGATGATGTCTCCGATCATCGAAAGCTGTACGCGTGCAGTCGTCTGCTCGGATCCTATGAGCCAGGGGTTGGAGCTGGTTGCAGGAAAGGAATTGAATCAACTCATTTCGACCTTGGTCCGCCACCTCTACGAAACCAAGTTAATAAATGTTGACTCGGAAACGGAACAGAACACAATTGTGGCTGAAGAACTTACTTTACGATACCGACAAATATTTGGATTTCAGCCCAGTCGAGATGACCTGGCTTGGTGGCATCGCCAACTGGCCGAAAAACCGGAGCTCAGCGATCGACTTTCGTTCGCTGAAGACTTGATCTGGAGTTGGCTTATTAGTCCACAGTTTCGGCAACTTTATTAGCCTCTACTATTATCCCAGAATTTTAGCCCGTATTTCTGACAATAGCTGGCTGGCATGTCCTATTTCGGCCTTTTGACGATCTGGCTCTTGAGGAATTTCACGTTCGATCGTAAGTGGACCGTGGTAGCCAATTTCATGCAATGTTTGAAGATATTTTGCGATATCCACTTGTCCTTGGCCCAAAGGCATCTCTTGCCCCCAAGTGACACCCGGTTGAGAACTCCACTTAGCATCTTTGCAATGTACACTGCGCACGTACTTGCCTACTTTTTGCAAGGCCTCGATAGGTTCGCCGGTTCCGTACAAAATCATATTGGCGGGGTCAAAGTTGATAAACAGATTGTCGCGTTTGGTATCGCCTATGAATTGCAATAATGCATCGGCCGTTTCTTGCCCAGTTTCTAAATGTACAGCCTGGTCGTTTACACCTGCATGATCACAAAGCAAGCGAGTAACATCTAATATTTCCTGATACAGAGGCGCTGTCGTATCATGAGGTACAAAACCCAGGTGCAACCCAATCACATCGCAGCCTAAGAGGCGTGCAAAATCGCTGATCTCTTTCATTTCCTGGAGTCGAGCAGCCCTCGTTTCCTGAGGAACCAGACCCACCGTTTTTGAGACCGTGGGTATGTCGGCATAACTTTCACCCTCAAAGCCTCCAAAGACGCACGTTAACTGAATTCCCAGTTCCTCTAGTTTGCTTAGAAATCGCTCGGCGCTTTCCGGGGTACGAGTGGAACGATGGGGAGCATGCAATTGAATTGTGGGAATACCAAGTTCCTGGGCTACCTCCAATTTCACCCCCAAGCCTGCATCGACGCTTGTGAATACTCCAATTGGCCATTCAGTCATAGTTAATTAAACCTTTTTCCTATCATGGGAACGCGGCGCCATTTCAGAACTTTCCTCAAACCGCGTTCTGGACTCCAACATTTGATTTGTGCAGTTCGGGATGCTTCTCGTCGACTTAGCTGTAATCTGCGATACGACGCGAAGTTTAGCGCATGTTTTTTCTCCAAATGGTGGCACATGAAGCTGAGGGCCTTTGGAAACCTCGGGACCGTCATGCCACCGACGTCGTCGCGACAAAAACTCTCAAAGCCAAGCATCTGGGGGGCATTGTAAAAGAATAAGCCCTATAAATGAAGAGCGGGAGACCTACTGCACCAGCGTTACAAATCTGGTTTCACTCAGATGGCCGACAAATCTAGCTCATTTGGGTGACCCTTGATGATTCATTTGGGCTTACTGGCCACTTGTTGTCCTTATAAAAATCGCCGAGGTGAGCCTGGGCAGTGAGAGCGAGAATACCTTCGGCAGCAAGAAACTCCACTTGCTCTTATAAGCCTTTTTCCTGTAACTCCAACCTTGGGAGCAGCATTCAACAACATACGATTTTTAATACTGTTTCTAACCTATTTCGAGCGTTAACAGAAAAAGAAATCATAATGCATACACAGCTTGTTAATGCCTAATAAGTTTGTTTAGGAGGCGCTCAACATTAAGAGTCCGCATTGGCAAAACTAGGATAGGCTTCTAGGCTGTCTTTTTGCTGGCAAGCTAGAAGCCTAATCCTACTGAAATCCTGTCAGTAATTTTTGAGCCACTCCTTAGAGCAACCGTCCATTCATCACAAACTCCAATTCGCCGACTATTATCTCATACATGTGGCCAAAAACTCGTCCCCGTAACCCGTAAACCAAGGGCACTGCAGTCGGCAAGTAAGCCTTGACGGCATGAATCAGCAAGGTCTCAATGGGCACCAAGCCTCAAACGATCCATTCCCTAGAAACTCGATCTCAAATACCGCCAACTCTACGTGAAGTAGAGTTGCAGGCGTCGTCTGCCCCGCTGGATATTCGCTTGGAGTCTACTATCCAGGAGCCTTCCCGCTATCAGAATCTGCGTCTACTCATTGCGCGGGTAGGTTGGTGGCTCGATTCACGCCGCACACCCGCCATGTTAATAAGTTTTATCGTTCACGTGCTTATTTTGATCTTATTAGCTGTCGTGATGATTCGAACTCGCGGTGAGCTTTCTCGAGGATTTGAATTGTCAGCAGTCCAAGGCCTCGACGCTAACTTGCAATTCGAAATGCCTTTGGCGCACATGGAGCAAAGTTCGGATTCTTTCAAGTCAACTGCAACAGACTCTCTTTCTCTTGACCCGACTTTGCCAACTTCTCAGGAACAAAGTCAGCAACTGATCGATACGTTGCAGTCGGTAGATGATAGCAACCAGAGTGTCTCTGAAGGTCAACTCAATCAAACTCACGTTCGATTCCTGGAGGCCTCTAAGACAACTCTCTCCGCTTCATTTGCGGTTACGAGTGTCGCCGGCCGTGATTCAACTAAACGAACCGAACTTGCCCAACAACTTGGCGGTACGCGTGAAAGCGAAGCCGCAGTTGAACTAGCGCTGGCTTGGTTGGCTGAACACCAACTTCCGTCGGGAGCCTGGTCTCTGGTCCATTCGGCAGGTCCCTGCAATGGACGTTGCAGTGGGGATGGCAGCCCTGAACGATTTGCGCCCGCGGCAACCGGACTTTCTTTGCTAGCGTTCCTTGGTGCTGGATACACACATCGCAATGGCAAATACCGAGACACCGTGCGAAGGGGATTGTATTTTTTGCAACAGATACAGGAGAACACGCCGCAGGGAGGTAGCTTTCTCTTCCAATCTGAGCGCGGGATGTACAATCATGGTATTGCAGCATTCGCAATATGCGAAGCTTACCAGATGACCGATGACCCAGAACTCGAAAATGCCGCACAGCAAGCGACTCAATTCATCACAAGTGCGCAAGGATATCACGGGGGATGGGGGTACTTGCCTAAGGCTCCAGGGGATCTGACGATTAGTGGTTGGCAAATTATGGCTCTAAAAAGCGCCTCAAGCGCAGGCCTCGATGTACCGCCAACGAACATACTGAATATCGATCCGTTTCTGGACAGCCAAACCGATGAACTGAAGACCTATTACGGTTATCGCAAACCAGACAGATCACCCACCTGTACGGCAATTGGACTGCTTATTCGGTTGTTTCGCGACTGGAGCCACACGGATCCCAGAATACTGGAAGGAGCCGAATTCCTTCACGATACTGGACCCGCGGTTTCGGATGTGTATTTCAATTATTACACGACTTTATTCCTATTCCACATTGGAGGCCCTTTGTGGGAAAGCTGGAATCCTCGAGTCCGAGACTTCTTGGTAAATACGCAAGCAACCGCTGGGCATGAGTCTGGTAGTTGGTACTTTGATAATCCGTTTGGCAGAGAGGGCGGACGACTTTACACAACCGCAATGGCAGCCATGACGCTAGAGGTTTACTATCGTTTCTCACCTTTATATCAGCAAAGTGAGCGCCCATTTGAATTGTAAATTCGCTCGACGGGTAGCCTTTTCCATTCCCCAAGTACAGTCGAAATTCGAATCAGATTCCTCACCTAAGGATTTCTCTTCAGCCGATTGATCTAGCAAGCAAGTTCGGCCACAGGCTGTCGCTGACCATTAATCCCTTGCGAGAGAGCCGAAAATGGGAACCTTGCCCCGTCTCCGATGCAATCTGCTGTATTAGACCGTGGCAGATATATTCACTGAGATGTGGCTCGAACAAGGTCCGGCTATCGCCACCCCATAACGAATCTAAGTCCCTGGATGAAACGCCTTGCATTCTTCTCAATCCGAAAACCAATCGTTCTCTCACTTGATCCTGCAAATCGATTTCGTCGATGCTGGCCAATGGGGATTGTCCATGCCTGATGCGCTTAATGTATGTAAAGACACTGGCATGGTTTACTGTACGCAATTTGACTGAGGTTCCAGCCACAGGCAAAAAAGCAGCACCACTTGGGCCGAATGCCCACCAACTTTCGCCTAGCCAATACGCTTCGTTGTGGCGGCAGGCAAATCCATTTTTGGCGAAGTTAGAGACTTCGTAGTGCTGTAGGCCGGCTCTTGTTAACTGTTCGATAGCAACTTCGTACATGGCCAACTGTTGGTCCTCAGTCGTTTCCAAGAACTCGTGTCGCTGCAATCTGCCAAAGAACCGCGAGCCTCTCTCGATTGTCAAACCGTAGGTGGATACATGGGGAACATCAAGTTCAACTGCCATGGCCAAGTCCCGCTTCCAGTCGGGCAGGGTTTCGCCAGGCACGGCAAAGATCAGATCTAAAGAAGTATTGGGGATCACTCGTAAACACCGTCCGACCGCTTCGGTTAACTCTTCCGGAGAATGATCTCGTTCCAGAATATGAAGTTTGTGGTTTTGGAAGGATTGTCCACCCAAACTAAGTCGGTTTACCCCTCCTTTCTGCAGAACTTGCAAAATGTCTGGCGAACAGTCCACAGGATTGGCCTCGCAGGAGAATTCTCCGGCCTCAGTGACGGGCAACCAATATCGGCACAATTCAAGTAATCGGCTCAAATCCTTTGGGCACAAATAAGTTGGCGTGCCACCGCCGAGAAAAACAGTAGACATGGGTCGCGGTGCCCCCAGAACCTGAGATAGCTCAACCTCCAAAGCGTTCAAGAATGGTTTAACCAAATCACCTCTGCCAGCCGCCAAGGAAAAATTGCAATAACCACATCGATGTTGGCAAAACGGGACATGGATGTAGGCACTTTGGACCATAGTGGTGGAATTTGAGAGTCTTTGGGAATTCTGGTCATTTTGGGAAGGTTGCGCAACCAATTCCTCCCGCTAACTTGACATTTGATGTACAATCGTTCGCTTGCGGACAATTAGCCTACGATGCATTCTTCCGTGAGGTCCGATCGTGAAACGCATTATTGCAACTCTCTCGCTGTGCATATCTCTGTTAACATTTTCTGTGGCTCCAGCTGCAATTGTCTATGATTCGCTGGGCTTCGAGGGCTTTGCGGTTGGTGCCTTGGCCGGTCAATCCGGGGGCTCGCCATCCCTCACTTGGAACAACGCTGCCAATGCGGCTGTTGCTACGGTACAGTCAGCCATCGTCAAGGACGGTACCCGAGCTGCTGCTTTGCCAGGTAACGGCGATCGTTGGGTGGGGCCTATCGTAGACTATACTCCCTTGGCTTCCGAAACGGTTCTTGTCGAAGTTGATATTCGGCGGTCGATTGGTATTTTGCCTTCAGATGCTTCTGAGCAGTATTCGATTGACATATATTCAAGTTTCAATAGCGACCATACGATTGCTTTCGGGCTGTTTAATGATGGTGGTACGTTACATCCTGTCGTGTATACGCGCTATAACACAGGCACACAAGCCTTCGATCCATCTCAAGCGCCAGCTGATTTTGTCTTCTCAGGCGTGAATCTCCAACCGAACACTTGGGTTTCCTTTCGAGCTGAATTGAACTACAACACCAAAATGATGGATCTGACGGTGAATGGTCAGAATCTGGGGGGTGCCTTTGCTATACCGTTTGCAGACTTGGGAGCTGGCACTTTTTACGAAGCAGACTTGGAGGCTGTGTCGGCCTTGGGCACTAGTGATGTCGGATATTACGACAATTACCGGATCAGCACTGTTAGTGCGGTTCCGGAGCCCGGTTTTGCAGGCCTCTTAACTTTAGCTTGTGTCGGTTTGATGCGTCGGCGACGTAAGTAGACAGTTTGTCGATTCTGCATTCTTCACCACACCTGACAACACTCGCCAACAACTATAACCGTGGTCGAAAAACCACGGTTTTTTTGTTAACGCGTTGAGTTTTTTGAAATTGCGGCGCGCACAAACACTTCACCGTGTGGGCAGTTTTCTTGCAACAGGCAATAATCTTTAGGCTGAGACTTCCTGGCGCAAGCTTTCAACAGCAACTGTCTTGAACTTCTTGATCCCGGCTGGATCGGACACGCGCAGGGCAAGAGAGAATTGCCCAGGAATTTAATCCCAACGCCAAGGAATAATTTTAAGAGCACTCTCCATGGGTCCGGTAACCTACAAAGATAGCGGTGTTGATCTTGAACTCTACGAACAGGCCATGGGGCGATTGCCTAGATTGATGCATCGAACTTTTAGCCCGCGCGTTGTCCATAACGATGGCGGATTTGCTGGGTTATTCCAGCTTGACTTTGAGGGCCCGCTTTTTTCGCGACGGTACGACAAACCTGTGCTGGTTTCTGGCACCGATGGTGTTGGCACGAAACTGAAAGTAGCTCAACTTGCCGGCAAGCACGATACGGTAGGTATCGATTTGGTCGCCATGTGTGTCAACGACGTATTGTGCTGCGGAGCTGAGCCTCTTTTTTTTCTGGACTATGTGGCTATGGGCAAGGACAATCCGGGCCTATTGGAGCAAATAGTAGAGGGAATTAGTCGCGGATGCGTTAGTGCAGACTGCTCACTCCTTGGTGGTGAAACTGCGATCATGCCTGATCTCTATCGAGATGACGACTACGACCTCGCGGGTTTCTGTGTCGGCGTTGTCGAAAAGAAAAATCTGATATCAGGTCAACATATTGCACCTGATGACGTTGTGATTGGAATCCAATCTTCGGGATTCCATTCCAACGGCTTTAGCCTCGTAAGAAAGGTCCTCTTTGAGCGGGCTCGATTATCTATTAACGATCAAATCAACGAGCTAGGTACGACGGTTGGAGAAGCCTTACTGAAACCCACAATTATTTACGCCAACCTGACACGTAAAGTTCTAGGACATTACAAAGTCAAAAATGTAGTGCACGGGATCGCGCACATTACAGGAGGTGGGCTACTAGAGAATACTGAACGCATCCTTCCACCACATATCGATTTGGTATTCGATCGACACCAGTGGAACATACCACCAGTATTTCCGTGGTTGCAAAAACTAGGAGATATTGATGCTGACGAGATGGATCACGTTTTCAATATGGGCCTCGGCCTGGTCTTTATTGTCAGCCCATTTTACTCAAGCACAATTTGCGAAATCGCTTCATCGCTGGGGCTTACCAGCTTCATTATTGGCCGTGCCCAAGCAGGTAGCGGTCGCAGTCGCTGGCAGTAAATTGACGTTTTAGGTTTTTCATGAATTCACCTGCACATCGCTACAGCCGACAAATTCGCTTTGCACCTATGGGAGAGTGCGGGCAAGCTGAACTGGCCAAAAAAACTGTTGCCATTTGTGGATGTGGTGCATTGGGATCGGTGATCGCAGAGCGTCTAGCGCGGAGTGGCGTTGGGCGACTCCGATTGATTGATCGGGACTGGGTTGAATTATCTAATTTGCAGCGCCAGACTTTATTTCACGAACGTCACGCTGCACAAGCTATACCCAAAAGTGTCGCTGCTGCCGAAGTACTGGCTCAGATTAACAGTGAAATCACCATCGTTCCTCTCGTTGAAGACATCACGTTTGAAAATATCGATTCTCTGTTGGCCGGTTGCGACCTAATCATGGATGGCACCGATAACTTTGAGACTAGATTTCTTATCAACGATTGGGCCCTAAAAAACCTCGTCCCCTGGGTACACGGTGGCTGTCTCGGAGCCAGCGGTCAGATCCTTACGATAATACCGCACATAACAGCTTGTTTTCGGTGCCTAGTTCCGGATTTGCCTCCCCGGGAGGCTCTTCAAACTTGTGATTCTGCTGGAGTTCTTGGGCCCGCGGTGGGGCTGATTGCCTGCTGGCAAGCCATAGAAGGACTGAAAATACTCTCTGGAAACCGAGAGTCTTGTTCACGTGACCTGATTGCCATTGATCTTTGGAACACCGATATCCGTAGTCTGAAACTGAATGCCAATCCCAATTGTCCTGCCTGCGCATCCGGTGATTTTCCTTTTTATGATGGCCGTATTCGAAGCGAAGTGACGATCCTGTGTGGAAAGAACGCAGTCCAAATCGACTCGCCTTCATCCAGCCAGGAATCCCTGGAAGACCTAGCCAAACGCATGTCCCCATTTGGACAAGTTCTGTCCAACCCCTACTTTGTGCGTTTATCAATTGCTGATCACGTAATCACTGTCTTTCGGGGTGGAAGAACGGTGATCGAGGGGACGGTATCCGTTGCCGACGCAAAGCGCTTGGTGAGCTCTATCCTTGGTGCATAACCAGGTCTAGAGGTCAATGGCGTCCATTCCGTCTTAAGAAAAATCTCCTTCTTTGCGTCTCGTGCACTAGACCTTTCGATCAACGGCGTCTATTCTTACATTGAAGGTGCATATCGATAGTGCACCGTGTACTATCCCACCTTTCTAACACTTGCGATTGACTTTAATACGATGCGTTACGAATTTCGCTTGGCGGAGCTCTTAGGCCACACTCCCGATCGTCGAAAACGCCCTGGTACGATTAAGGCCATCGTCGACTACACGGGCCTCGATCGTCATCAAGTAGCCTCGCTTTTGAAAAACGAGGCCAAGTACATTCCATTGGAAGCCCTATCACGCTTGTGCGACTATTTGGTGGAACATGGATATGCGCGCGCAGATGAACTGCCGGGAGCCCTATTCGCCGTCAAACCCGAGCATTTTTGGGAGCTACTGGCCCGACGTCGCCGACTTGAAATATGCGTTGGCGTTAGGCGGCCTGATGGAGATGATACTCCTGAAACTGCTTGGGTGGTCGCCTCCGATGCCGTCCTGATGGGAGAGGTCCTTAATGGAGTTACGACTTTAGGGGGCACGGACAAGTTGGCGCGATCGCAAAATAGTAACGTTCGCGAACTGCCGACACACCCCGAAACGCTAAAGCAAACCTTGGTTTGGAGCCCTGGAAACGTGGAGACTACCGAGGCAATTGCGCGCGCTAGATACGTGTACGATGAATTTACATCGTCCAGCGGAGACAAAGCCCTTATTTGCCTTGGTTCAGTAAAGAGCAACCCCGTTGTCGAGATGATTCTGGCAGATACTTTCCAGGCAGTACCATTTGAGTCGCAGGATAAGGTCGCCAAGGCTTCCGAACGCCGTTGTCCGTTCTTTTTGCGTTATCGTGACCACGATCCTCATCCATCCTGTGCCTCCGCCGGCATGCGTCTAAGCAAAGACTTTGATGCTAAGGAAGCTGGTATATATTACGAGCAAGCCGATGGCTCTTGGGCGTTCGCAGGTGGCCAGGATACAGCTTTGGTGTTTTACATTTATCGTGAATCGTTGGGGCGATTGGAAATGGTCCTTAGCGGATTCAGTGGCCGCGCAACTCGGCTGCTGGCCCGTACCTTGGCCAACCGGAGTGAAGCGTTTTGGCCACCTGTCTATCAGGCAAATTACTTGCAGATAGGCGCCTATATTGTTCAATACGAGGCCATTGAATCTGAGGCCGAACCTTACGACATATTGCGGACAGATGTGATTGGCAACCCTATTGTCACCCCGTTGTCTGCCGAAGTGATTGAACGTCGCTTGCGTGGCTAGTTTTGCTGATCGTGTTAACGGCCTTAGATAATACGTACTTCGACTAGCATACTTAACCTCGTCCCTCAAACTGGCACAGTTAAACCCGGGAATTATTTCATGTTGCGTTCCCATGTGAGTTGGGCATACGTGTTCATTGGCTTGTTCGTGCTGGGCTGCAGTCAGCCTTCTACCAAGGAAACTCTTTCTCTACCCAGCGCTGCGAACCAATCATCCGAGGATGAGCTAGACTCACAAGCCAAGCAAAAGGCCATGCGGGTCTGTGACGAATTAGCAGCCGAGTTGGTCAAACGACTTGGAGAGGCCATGGCTGACGGTGGGCCCGCGAATGCTATTGAAGTTTGTAGCCAGCAAGCTACTCAAATCGCCAAGCTGGCTAGTGAAAAGAATGGGGTCCATGTTGGTCGCACTTCATTTAAACTTCGCAACCCACAGAATGCAGCACCCAGTTGGGCTCAAGAATTGGTCGAACGGCGGGAAGCGCAACCGCAAGTCGTTAGGTTGGGCAACAACTCCCGTGGAGTTTTGTTGCCGATCATGCTAAAACCCCAATGCCTAGCTTGCCACGGTGCTTCCGAATCCCTGGCACCTGAAATTTCAGATAAACTGGCCGCGCTCTATCCTGAAGATCAAGCAAAAGGTTTCGCTGATGGTGATCTGCGAGGTTGGTTCTGGGTCGAAATTCCAGCTCTTTAAATCGCTAACGACGCGGCGGTAGACGAACCAAATGAACCGCTCGTACATCCATTAATGCAGCAGCCTTGATGGCTATGGGACTAAGTCGCAATTGCCACACTCCGGCTTTTGTTAACTCGATTTCTCCCAAATGTCGCCATACAAAATTCTGGAAATGCCCGGTCTCAAGCACTTCAAATTTGATCAGGCTTGCCGGTTCCGCCCCATGGAATACTTCCAGCTTGGCTTCACTCCCCCCCTGCCCTTTTCCGCACCCCTGCAGAATGGCCACGTTGTAACTACCGGGCTCATTAACGAGAAAAGTCCAGGTCGCTGAATCCTGTTTGCCTGTCCAATATCCAACCGTGTTTTTAAACGTCTGAGGTTCGAAACGAATTTTCTCTCCTGCCGTTATGGCTCTGCTGGCCGCAAGAAAAATCGAACCATCACCGTTTGCCTGCGTGGGACTTGATTCGCTAAGCAACCGTGGAGCATCATCAAAAGTTAGTTCGATTGCGTTCGATTCGCGAACTTTCCAGCGTATGATCCAGCTTTCTGGTTCCGGAGTAAGCGTTGGAGCTGCCCCCTCATTCTCAACTCCCTTCCAAACAATCTGTCGCAAGGAACTGGTTAACCTCGGGATTGTAACACTCTCTGATGCAAGCGGACCAAGGTCGATTGTGACTATATTTCCAGAACGAGTTGCCCGACAGCCTTCCGGAGAAACGGTCAAAGGCGATGGCTCCTGAGCCACCGCCAAGGAAGTCAGCCCCATGAACGCTATCCAGCAGAACCCAAACAAAACGGAGTTAGCGTACTGACAAAAAACTCCTAGCGAACAATTCTCACTGGCATATCCACTCTTCTTGGGCGTAGTTCCTCTAGTCAGTCCTAGTTGTACTTGAGCCCCGGTGGCGACACTCACTATCCGGAGGAAACCTACGCTTCTCATAGCCCTGCCCCTGAAAAAACTGTTTGCATTGTTTTGCAACTTGTTTCGATATCACCTTCAAAATCACCTACAATAGCCCGATCGCTGTTGTCCATTTTAGCAACAACCCAACCAGCTGTTGGAGCGTGAAAAACTATGCGGAAAATTTCACAGAACTAAGCCAGCTTATTTTGCATGGGATCCATTCATAACGATCCAAAACGGACCACGACGACCATCGCAACAAATCGGGAGCAGATTTCTCCATGCCTACCAACTATCCAAGTACTGCCATCATTGGCTCTTGCCGAGTCGTTCTCAAGTCAATCCTGGCCGTTTATGTTTGGCAGTGGCTGCTGGTCGGAAATTGCCCGGCGCAAAAGGACCAAATTGGATGGGAATCGTACTTAGCCAGCCGCGTTGCCCAGCTTGCTCAACAAACTGACGATGAGCTAACCTCCGTATCGGCTGAGAGTTGGCCCAATGTAAGTGCGCAATGGCGAGAGCAACTGCAAGATATGCTTGGCCTTAGCCCGTGGCCGGAAAAAACGGACTTACAAACCACCGTGACCGGCTCGATTCAACTCGCACAGGTCACAGTAGATCGGTTGCATTTTCAGTCTCGGCCAGGTTTGTACGTGACGGCCAATCTCTACCGTCCGGTCGGTGATCCTCCTCAATCGGGATGGCCTGCAGTTTTATATGTATGTGGTCACGCTCGAGTAGCTGACAACGGTCGACTCATGGGCAACAAGACCTCTTACCAGCATCACGGAATTTGGTTTGCACGGCATGGTGTCGCATGCCTAATGATCGACACGGTACAGCTTGGAGAACTTCATGGCGAGCACCACGGCACGTATAAACTCGGCCGCTGGGATTGGATGAGTCGCGGTTACACACCGGCTGGCGTGGAGGCCTGGAATGCCATTCGAGGCGTGGACTTATTATCAAAACTTCCCGACATAGATGCTGCTCGGATCGGAATTACCGGACGCAGTGGTGGTGGAGCTTACTCTTGGTTTGCAGCTGCTCTCGACGAACGCATTCAAGTTGCCGTACCGGTAGCCGGCATAACGGATCTCGTAAACCATGTGAATGATGGTTGCGTGGAAGGCCATTGCGACTGCATGTACTTCGTTAACTACTACGCTTGGGACTACGACAAACTGGCAGCATTGGTTGCTCCTCGGGCTTTGCTAATAGCCAACAGCGATAATGACAGCATCTTTCCCTTGGATGGCGTGATGCGAATCCACACATCGATAAGCGACCTATATCAGCGCCTTGGGGTCTCGGATCGACTTGGCTTGCTTGTAACGCCCGGACCGCATCAAGACACTCCTGAGTTGCAGGTGGGAGCCTTCAAATGGTTGCTAAAACGCTTGATTGGCAAAGAGCCCACCATGGACATGCCGGCCTTGAAGGAAATCGACGCCACGCGATTAGCTGTTTTTGAAGCCGAAACACCCAAGAATGAGACTGTCACTTCATTAGGTTCTTGGTTCGTACCCACTGAAGATTCTCCATTGGATCCAACCGCTGCTAGTGATCATTGGCAGATGAACTGGCTACCCAATCTTCAGCGTCGGGGAATACTCTCTGCCGCTCCGCAGCAATCATTTAAGACAACTCAGTCAGGAAAACTCTCTGACGACGGAGTCTGGAAACTCGCTGAGTGCCAGATGTCAACAGGTACCTTGCGTATCTTGTCGATTCGAACCCCAGCTGGCCAGGCTGCTAGAGTACGGTTGCTTGACATCGGCGATGAGCAAACATTGGACGCCGTTTTGAAACAGCTCAAGGACACCAGCTCCTTTTCCTTTGGGGATCGAGCCCACGAAAATATTTATTTGGTTCAGTGGACTGGTGCGGGCTGGATGCAAAATCAGTCCGGCAAACGCCAGCACCAAATTGCTCGGAGGTTTTACTTGGTGGGAGAAACTCTCGAGAGCCTTATGCTGCGTGATGTGCTCTCCGCTATGCACTGGATTTCACAAGTCGAAACGACACCGATGACATTGAGTGCCCGAGGCAGATCAGCCGGAATAGCAGCCATGGTTGGCCTACTTCTGTCCGAGCCGAAAACGGCTCTAAATCGGTCCAAGGTTACGGCTCTGGAACTCACGAATTTTCCGCTTGATGCGGATGTGGCTCCTAGTTGGTTAGGTTATCTTCGCGGTGGCTCACTGGCCAGCTTGCTTGCCGCCGCCTCAGCCAAAATGTCGGTGACCACTCACGTCGATGATCAAACCAATCCATACTTGGTCGATACCAGCTCAGAACCACAGCAAGCCAATGGCTTGCGGATCGTTGAAGTCGATCAGCATAGTGCGCAAGTTTGGATTCGGGCCACTCGCTGGCCTTTGGCTAACCTTGGCGATCTACCGGAGGTCAAATTTGAAGAACCCGCCAAAGGAAATGGCAAGCAAAATGTGGCACCCATCTTGCCGCAATTGGGAACCGATGGCCTACGGTTCGCGGTTCCGGGAGTAGAAGCCGAAGTTCGACTTGGTTGGTCAACTTCGGGCTCTGGTTGGCAGTATTCTAAGTGGCAACTCGTGGATCATGCTACGGATTTCTCAGCGATTATACCTATTACTGAGCTGCCGGCTGGGTCGCACATCCAAATCCGCACCCAGGTTCGGGCTCCGGGTAGGGAAACCGTTCATTCGCTTTCCGGTTCTTTTGAAACTCTGCCTGAAGTTGAATCACATGCCAACTTCAAGTTAGCTGTGGCCACGTGCCAGGATTTCAATGATCGAGATGGTCCTCATGGCTTTGACCTGTACCGGACGATCTCGCAGCGCGAGACGCAAGCGTTTGTAATGGCTGGTGATGTTGTCTATTACGATGCGTTAGCACGTTCGACTGATTTGGCGTATTACCATTGGCAACGCACTTACTCTTTACCAACAGTGTTCGAGTTTCACCGACACATGAGCAGCTACTTTTTGAAGGACGATCACGACACGTATGTCAATGACTCGTGGCCCGGTACAAGGTTTCCCTGGACGGGTGAGTTTACGTTTGAAGAAGGACAACGCATTTTCAAACTGGAAACAGGTCTTCCGGAAAAAGGCTACCGAACCTTCCGCATTGGAGCTGACCTCCAAATCTGGCTAATGGAAGGACGTGATTTCCGTAGCCCCAACAATGCGCCGGATGGACCTGACAAGAGCATTTGGGGGTCAGCGCAAAAGGCCTGGTGTTTGGAGTCTCTGGCCTCTTCGTCGGCTACGTTTCGCGTCTTGATTTCTCCGACCCCACTGGTAGGACCAGACCGAGAAAACAAGCGCGATAATCATTCCAATCGTGTATTTGAAACTGAAGGACGGGAATTGAGAAGTTTCCTGGCGGCTCAACCCAATACGATCACGGTTTGCGGAGATCGGCACTGGCAATTCCACAGTGTGGATCCCGAAACAGGGCTGCACGAGTTTTCTGTTGGGCCAGCCAGTGATCGTCATGCAGGTGGTTGGCCTGCAAACGACTTTCGGCCAGAGATCCACAAGTTCCTACGAGTTGGCGGAGGTTACTTGGAAATTGAGCTCAAACAAAGCAGTCAGGGACCACAGCTTATATTGCGTCACTTGGATACTCACGGGCAAGAGCAACATCGGCACGAAATGCAGGCTGCGAGATAACACTTTGGCAGAACTTTTCTTAGACTACTAAAGTCACCCAAGTGAAATGAGAAAATGTGGCCGCAAAAATCCCCCTGAGTTCGCATTTACGCTTACGCAGTGTTTCCTAAAGGCAGTAAAATCTTTAGCGACCAGTATTACAGATTTCCCAGTAAAAAAATCTTGGTGCACACTCGGCCTTTCTTGTTCTTGGCAACTTGGGTACTAAATGAATGAAGAAACACTTCAGCAGGTTCAGCTAGCTTATGGCGTTGAAAACTGGTCTGCTGGATATTTTGATATTAATTCTCGCGGCCATATGATTGTGCATCCAAGTCCTGGAGATGAGCGGCACGCCGATCTAAAAGAAATTGTCGACCATTTGCTCCAACGTGGCCGCGTGCAGCTACCCCTTCTGTTGCGGTTTCCCCAAATTCTGAACAGTCAATTGCGCGTTCTATCAAGCGCCTACCAGGCGGCTATAGTCGAATTCGAGTACACGGGACAGCACTATCCTCTGTATCCGATGAAAGTAAACCCTCGGCGTGAAGTTGTTGAGGAATTTCTGCGAGAGGGTAGCCGATGTCGCATCGGACTGGAATGTGGTAGCAAAAGCGAGCTATTCGCTGCCATTGCACAAGACCAAAGCCCGGAATCGCTTTTGCTGTGCAACGGCTTTAAGGACGAGTCATTTGTTCGCACCGCATTGCTAGGCGTTCAAGCTGGTAAACGCGTGGTCATCGTCATCGAAAAACTCAATGAGCTGCGCATGATACTGAAGCTTGCGCAAGAGTTGGGAGTTGCACCACTGATCGGACTGCGTGCCAAACTCTACTCTCGTGGAAGTGGCAAATGGGCTTCGTCGGGCGGTGACTCCGCAAAGTTCGGGTTGACAACATCCGAAATCTTGGAGTGCGTACGGATGTTGCGAGAGGCCAAACTCGATCACCATCTCAAACTCCTACACTTCCACATTGGTTCGCAGATCACCGACATCAAACGTGTTAAGAATGCTATGAAAGAAGCTGCACGCGTTTACTCAAAATTGCGACAAATTGGCTGTGGCATTGAGTTCGTCGATATTGGCGGCGGTCTGGGCGTTGACTACGACGGTTCCAAGACCCGGTTTGACTCGAGCGTCAACTATACCGTACAAGAATTCGCCAATGATGTCGTCTACACTTTCAAATGGATTTGCGATGAAGAAAACGTTCCTACGCCCAATCTAGTAACCGAAAGTGGCCGCTTCATGACGGCCTACCACAGCGTCTTTATTACCTCTATTCGCGATGAAATCGAAACCTTTGCCGATGATCAACCTGAAGTCACCATTGATGAAGATGATCCGCAAGTGATCACTGAACTCAAAGATCTGTGCGACTCGATCAACGCAAAGAACTACGCTGAGTACTATCACGACTCTTTGCAACTCAAGGATGAATTGCAGATTCAGTTCAACCTAGGCCTTGTAAGCCTCGAAGACCGTGCCAAAGGGGATGTGTTGTTTTGGGAAATCTGTGCTCGAGCTCTAAGGGAGGCAGAAGAGGATGGGTTTTCGGACGAAGAATTTGAACAACTAAAGCGCAACTTGGCACAGAAATACTTGTGCAATTTTTCGCTATTTCGCTCGGCACCCGATAGTTGGGCTATCCGACAATTGTTCCCGATTGTTCCCATTCACAGGCTAAATGAACGTCCCACCGACTACGCTACGTTGGTCGACGTCACTTGCGATTCAGATGGCAAAATTGACCGTTTCGTGGATTTGAAAGACGTCAAACAGACTCTGGAACTGCACAACTGGGAAACAGGCGAAGCCTATTACTTGGGTATTTTTCTGATTGGTGCCTACCAAGAGGTCATGGGAAGCCACCACAACCTTTTTGGACACCCTAATGAAGCGCATATTGTCATTGATACTAACGGACGGTTTCATGTCACGAAGATTGTGGCGGGCAGTCAGATTCAGGACATGATGCAGTTTGCCCGGTACGATTCAAATCAATTGCTGGAGTCCTATCGCAAGCAGTTGGACCATCAAGTTGACTCACTCAAAATAACAGCCGCTGAAGCCGACTCACTCGCCCAGGAGTACACGGCAATAGCCCAGCGCAGCACGTACCTTGAATAACCGGTACAAGTATTCCAGCAGGATTTTTCAACGAAACGAAGATCGCTGATTGGTGCTCTCAGAACCATCAATGCGGAACTTAACGCGCCCGGTTGACACTTAACAACCCGTGTTAACACCCTCTATTGGACCAATTGTCCGAACGAGCTTTCAAGCTCCCTGCATTCAGTCTTGACCGTCATCGCTTCCTCACTCAGATCGAGTTCCAAGGAGTCTTCTGCTGGAAAATGCCCAAGTCCCCTCAGGTTTCGCCTGATCCCAAGGTTGCTCCCACGTAAAAACCAATCGTGCATGACGAGTGCGGCAACTTGCCGCTCTACAAAAAACTCCTGCAGGCACCATTCGTGCTCTACTCGAAATAGTGATTAACGGCGAGCGCGCTTCGCGTAGTAATTTCGACTTGGACATTAGGAGCCAGAAATGAAAACCAATATTCATCACATCGAACGAGCTGTTCGAATTCTCGTCGGGCTTATCTTGGTCGCCCTGGCATTCGTCGGTCCGGCCAACAAGTGGTTTTTATTAGGGTTAGTACCCCTGTTAACAGGCGTTATCGGCTGGTGCCCACCGTATGCATTGTTGGGAATCAGCACCTGTAAAAAATGTCACTAACAGTCGCACTGCTTGGGAACTAAAGGTTCAGGTTCTGCGCTTTTTGGAAATCATGTAACTTCAGTAAAAAGTAGTCGCGAGTTTGGCTCGCAATTCGGAGATTGGCCATGAACAAGCTTTTAATTCTCGGGGCTGGCACAGCCGGAACAATGATGGCCAATCATTTGCGACCTAGATTGGACGCCGAATGGGAAATATCCATAGTTGATCAAGAGGAAACCCACTACTATCAGCCCGGCTTCTTGTTTCTACCGTTCGATATCTACAAACCAAAACAGTTGCAAAAGCGAATCGACAAGTTTGTACCTGCAGGAGTTAATCTAATTCGTCAAGGAATTGACCGCATCGTCCCAGATAAAAACGAAGTGGTGCTGACCAACGGCAAAGAGCTTCAATACGACATTCTGATTATTGCCACAGGGACCAAAATTGCACCACAGGAAGTTTCCGGCATGCTGGGACCACTTTGGCAGAAGGACATTTTTGATTTCTATACCTTTGCTGGGGCCAAGGCATTGAGAGATAAAATTCGCAGCTGGCCTGGAGGCAAGATGGTAGTTCACATCTGCGAAATGCCAATCAAGTGCCCCGTCGCCCCTCTGGAGTTTGCCTTCTTGGCTGATTCGTTTTTCGTGGAAAAAGGTATGCGAGATCGCGTTGACCTGACCTTTGTAACTCCGCTCAGCGGTGCTTTCACAAAGCCCACGGCCACCGAGAAGCTTGGGCATCTACTTGCGGAGAAAAATATTCGCATCGTGAGTGATTTTGCAATTGAAAGAATCGACAACGAAAATCATAAACTCGTCGATTACGGCGGACAGGAGGTCGATTTCGACTTACTCGTCACGGTACCCACGAACATGGGAGATGAAGCCATCGCAAGATCTGGCATTGGAGACGATCTGAATTTCGTACCTACTAACAATGCCACTTTGCAGACAACGATCAAGGACAACATCTTTGCCATCGGTGATGCTACAAACGTACCCGCTTCCAAGGCGGGATCCGTCGCCCACTTTGAATCTGAAATACTAACCGAAAACATACTTCGCTACGTCCGTGGCGAACCATTGAAGGAAGAATTCGACGGACATGCAAATTGCTTCGTTGAAACTGGTCACGGCAAGGCCCTTTTGATTGACTTCAATTATAGTCATGAGCCAGTCGAAGGCACGTTTCCCTTCCCAGGCGTCGGACCGTTGACGTTGTTAAAAGAGAGCAGAATGAACCACATTGGCAAGTTGGCTTTTCGTTGGGTCTATTGGAATATGCTGCTCAAGGGAAGACACATTCCATTTGTTACCGCTCAGATGGATGAACGTGGCAAACATTTTAGAGAATCGGAGGTGTAACATGGACAAAGAAATTGCGGGAATGATTGTTGCTGTCAACGATGAGGGCTACCTGACCAACTTGGAACAATGGACTAAGGAAATCGGCGAAGCTATCGCTGGCGAAGAGAACATAGCAATGACCGAGCAGCACTGGAAAGTTATTGAATTCCTTCAACATGCGCATCGAAATTCGGAAGCGTTATCTATTCGATCTCTGGGCAAGCACGGCCCCGTTTCGATCAAGGAATTTTATGTGCTCTTTCCCGGAGGCCCTTTGAAGAAAGCCAGCCGCATCGCAGGCATTCCCAAGCCTGCCAGTTGCGTCTGAAACTAACGTTGCAGTCCGTTCCTCGGTCCCAATTCCAGCCAGCTGGATCCACCCGAGATCGACAACTACTCATAAATAACATCACACACAACGGCATTTTCTCGTAGGAACAAAACGATGAGCCAAGCACTAACACAACCTGCCGACGAAACTCTAACAGCTCAATCTGACGAATCCGTCAAGAAAATGTTGCTGATCCTCTCGAAGGCAACTTTAGACAATGTGTATGCCTGTTTCATACTCGCCAACGGAGCACGCATGGAGGGCATTGAGTCCGAGATTTTCTTTACGTTTTTCGGCCTAGAAGCGATTACCAAGAACAAGATGGAACGGCTGCACGTAGCAACCGTTGGTAACCCTGCGATGCATATTCCCACAATGTTAGGTGGATTGCCAGGCATGGAAGCTTTTGCCACAAGCATGATGAAAAAAGAGATGGAGAAGCTCGATATTCCACCGGTTGGTGAGTTCTTGGAACTTCTTTCTGCCTCGGGGGTCCGTTTATGGGCATGCAAACTGGCCTTGGAGATGTTTCATCTGGATCGTAGCGATTTGTATGACGACTTGGACGGCGTACTTACGGTCGGCGGCTTCTATGAGCGAGCTCGAGGCCAAGGGACTCATTTGCTGTTTATTTAAGAACGCACTTTTACAGCATCCGATTAGTGGCTATGGAAGAATTCCAGCGACGATCTGATGAGCACAATTACGTGCGAAACTGCTCAAAGCTTAAAACGAAATAGACTTGTCAAAGTCGGCTAAATCATTGGGAATCCATGACAAAGACGTTCGGCTCCCAGGTTAACCGCGGATTATCCTAATTCGGTCCGACAATTGCGGCGAACAATGATGCACAGAAACCGATTACTTGGCCCAACCTGAGACTGGAGCTGTAATGATTCACGAAGTTGAGGGGGATATTCTGCTGTCTGAAGCTCAAGCGATTGCGCATGGAGTCGCGTTCAACGATCCTATGAAAAGTGGACTAGCATTGGCTCTCCACGAACGTTTCCCGATGATGCACAAGGATTTTCATCACTGGTGCCACCAGCATAAACCTGAGACTGGTACGGCATGGATGTGGGGTGGAGCCGAAGGCGTGAGGATTATTAATCTCGTTACCCAGGAAGGTGGCAGTGCTCATAGCGCCCACCCCTTTAAGGCCACGCTTTCGAACGTCAAGAAGGCCCTCAAGGAACTGAAGAAGCTGGTTGTTAAAGAAAAGCTCCGTTCCGTTGCGATACCGAAATTGGCCACGGGCGTGGGCGGGCTAAACTGGGAAGAAGTTCAACCCCTGATCAAAGAACAGTTAAGCGACCTAGGTATCCCGGTCTATGTTTACTCAACCTATCACACCGGGATAAAAGCCAAGGAGCCGTCCGCCTGAGCCTAAACTTCTAACTGATGCGCAACTACAAGACATCGGTCTTATTCGCATTGGCAGGATTTCAGTAGGATAGGCTTCTAGCCTGTCTTTTTGCTGACAGGCTAGAAGCCTATCCTACTTTTGCCAACGCGGCACTCTTATTGTTGATCGACTCCTAACTCAAGTGCAGCTCGCAAGTCCAGCGTGCCTTCATAAATCGAGCGTCCGACGATGACCGCATGTGTATTTAGGCTAGCCAGCTGTCGGATGTCGTCCAGGCTGGAAACGCCGCCAGAGGCTATGACAGGGATACTTGTAGCAGCCTGCATTTGAGCTAACTGCTGAAAATTAGGTCCTGTCAACATCCCATCCCGCGCAATGTCCGTGTAGACAATCCCTGCTATGTGAGACGAAAGCCGTGCAATTTGCTTAGCCAAGTCAATCGCTAGCGTCTGACTTGTCTCGAGCCAGCCATCGGTGGCGACCCTTCCGTCGCGAGCATCAATACCCAGCACGAGCTGGCCCGGAAATTGATCCGCCATCGCAGCAAACCAAGTCGGCTCTCGTAGTGCCCTCGTACCGACAATAACACGGCTTAACCCAATGCCCAACAACCGGCGAATTGTCTCATCATTCCGCACTCCTCCACCGACTTGGCATATCAAACCAGTCTCGCGAACGATTCGCTGAATAATCTCTCCATTCACTTGGCTACCATCCTTGGCACCATCTAGATCTACCAAATGCAAGTATTTAGTCCCTTGGTCCTTCCAGTGGTGTGCCATCGCCACGGGATCGTCCGCAAAAACTGTCTCACGTTGGTAGTCTCCCTGCTGGAGGCGAACGCACTTCCCGCCCAATAGATCAATTGCCGGCCAAATCTGCATCTATACTGACCCCACCCGAATCGCGTTAAGCATGAAACCCGCCACCCAACATTGTTACCTATTAAGCTAAACTAAACATGTCGGGGCTCGTTGAAACGATACTGTCAGGCGGCCGATCGGGCAAGCGGCTGAAGCAGTATCTCGCGGTCGCGCGCCCACTCATACATCTTCGCATTGCCCGAAATGGAAGGGTAAGATCCCTGCCGAGGTTTTCTGATCTTAAACTCTGCGCGGCCCTGAGTTGCAACCAACGCCCATCATCCCACTCTGCGCAGGCAGCCCTATAACAGGCATGTCCGAATTGGCTTTACGGAGACAAATAATTGATAATCAAATGTCAAGAGCTCGACGCCGCCAGTCCACAGGTCAATCCCCGAGGTTGTCCAGCACTGCTGAAAAATATGCAGTGCTTAGCTGAAAGCTGAAAGTAATGTTCCTTTCACGGGAGCGAAAGGTAACAATAATGTAGATGCTGAGAAATCCGACACTGATTGCCAATGGCCGGGGCTGCATTTTTTAGCTTCGGCATTGCCGCCTAGAAAACAAGCACAGAAATCTACCCACTTAACCGTTGCTTCTGCAAATTCGACATCTTGGTCCATACTTGATCAAAACCTGGAACTCGTTTTGAACCTACCCGCAAACCATGGCTCTGACACTATACGTCAGCAACTGCTGTCACGCGCAACCGGACTGACGCGACAGGCCCAGCGGATCGTATTCTTGCGCGCCTGGGTACTTTCCGTAACATTCATCATTGGTGTTTCTTTTGGATTGATGGCCGTTGATATCGCCTTGCGGCGAGAAGAATTAGGGCTCCGGATACTCCTTTGGATTAGCCTTGCGATGGCCATCGCGTTTGCTGTTCGCCGTTGGTTGTTGCCAGCTTTCCACTTTACTCCTAATACTACACAGCTTGCAGCTTGGCTTAGAGTTCACCACCCGCAGGGGAATGCTTTGGCCACAGCTATTCAACTCGCAACGATCGCCCCTCACGAAATTCAGTTCGGCAGCCGCAGTTTACAGGATAAAGCGTTGCGACTGCAGACCGCCAAAATCGGCACATTCGATTGGGAATCTCTAATCGATCGACGACAACTACACCGTGCAAGTGCCCTCCTTGTTACAACGATATTGTGTGCCCTAATCATCGTTGCTCTTTTTCCCGCGCACCACCAGCGAGCCCTTCAGAGGTTGTTGCTCCCTCTGTCCAAAACCCCGTGGCCCAGAAGCGAGAACTTAGTATTCAGGAATTTTCCAGCCGCTGTGGCTGGTGGCCAGGATTTTCAACTGGAAGTCGCCGATCTCACTCCCCCATTTCCAGACCAGATATTCGTTCAAGTTCGATCAATTGAACGCTCCTCTGACGATTCTCCCAACAGTCAAGTCGAAACGATTACAACAAAATACGTCGGAGATCTTGCCGTAGCAAATTTGACCAGCAGTCAAGGATCTATTGAGGTTCGAGCTGTCGGCGGAGACGACTACAACATGCCCTGGCAGACCATCGAAGTCGTCCAGGCCCCTACGCTTAACCGCTTTTCATTCTTGGTATCTCCTCCAAAATATACAGGTCACTCACCCAAGGAATTGATAGGCAAGAGCATACAAGTCTTGGCGAATAGTGAGTTGCTTTTTCGAGGCGAGTTTGATCAAGCTGTCAATCGTGTGTGGCTTCGCACGTACAACCAAGGAACGATACCTGAGCAGGATTACACAGGAACCTTCACTGATACCATTACCGCTTCTGACTGGAGTCAGTGGCAAGTCCATCTGGCAGAGGATGGCAAGCAATTTACCGTGGCACAAGCGGACGGCGCTCCCTTGCCAGTCACTGCTTCGGTGCGTTGGAACCTTATGGTAGAGACTGAAAGTGGTTTGGAGCTGGCCCATCCCGATTCTTGGGAAGTTGAGGTAATCTCAGATCAGCCGCCGTCGCTCGCTCTGGATCCACCTCCCTTAAACATTCTGGCAACTGACTCACAGATTTCGCTCAAAGGATCCGCCCGCGATGACTTAGGTTTTGTGGACCTACGAGCAGTGCTTTCTCAAGGAGATAGTGCTATTCCCTTGTCGGAGAACCAGGACACACGGATTGAACTCCCGATATGGCATGACGATAGGCAAGCTCGTACCGAGATGCAAGTTGCTACCGTTTGGAATCTCGAGGAAAGCGTATCACTGGCTGCATCCAAGCACTTTACCGTTTGGCTCGAGGCTATAGATGAGCTCGGGCAAATTGGTCGTAGTAATGCCATCCACTTTGACATCAAAGACTCGGATGAAGTCATTCAAGCAATTGAGAATCGGCAACACGACTTGCTGAATAGGATTCGCGCTCTACTAGAAAATCAGCTTCGAAGCGAACAACTGATACAACGGGCTTCGGAGGTTGCCCAGCAGGTGGGAGAATTTCGTCAGTCTGAAACCGATGCTTTGGCTGGCGGTGCTCAACTGCTAAGCACGATTACCACTGAGTGGACTGATGAAACTCAAGGCATCATGGCCACTTTGAGTCAATCTGCGATTCTTTTGGCGCAGAATAACTTGCATACATCTCCTTTGGGAACACAACTCGATGGCTTATTGAAGCAAGCTCGCGACGTGGAAAACAAGCACCTTCCTGACGCAGTTCAGACGCTTGAGCAAACGAGGCAGGTGGCCCGTCTCGGAACAAGCTACTCGTCTGTGGAATCTCAAATCAATCAAAACTCTGCTTCCCAACATCAATTGACGATTTCTCTGGAAAACTTGGAGTCCATGTTCGCTGAACAAGAGTCGGCTCAGCAGGTACAACGCCAGCTAAGGAGATTCATTGAACAACAGCGTAGCATAGCAGACGAAACTCAAATCCTGCAGTTTAGCAGCACTACTGCTTCGCCTGCGGATGATAGCGAGGCCACAAAATTTGGCATTATTTCGGACCAGTCAGCATTAGCTCGTCAGGCAGAAGAGTTTGCTCAGTCTAGCAACTCACTTGCTCTATCTAGCCAGGCGGCTCGCGCTGGACAGAGTTTGCGAGATGATCAAGTCAGCACGTTGATGCGACAAACGAAACAACAACTCCGTGACAATGATTTCGTACGCGCGATAGAGACGCAACAAAAACTCGTCGAGGCATTTCGACACGCCCTCGAACAAATAAGCAACTCTTCCAGTGAGTTCGCCACTTCAAACTTATCCGATTCCTTAGAGCAATTACGTTTACAGCAATCCACGCTTGCTGATCTGACCGAAAAGCAAGCCGCTTTGGCGGACGCCATGCGATCAAGTCTTTCCCAAGATGCTTGGCAATTGTCCAATGAACAGACTTCGCTAAAAGAATCAGTCGTTCAAATATCGCGTGAAGCTTTGGATCGAGGAGATGGGAACCTCGCAGATCAGCTAGCCGCAATTGCCAATACCCAACAAGCAGCCGCTGATACAGCCCGCCGCGAACTATTAGCTGACGCATCACGGTTGGCCCAACAAGCCGCACAAGACCTATCCTCTGCAGCCAGAGACCTTCAGGACCGAGCGCAAAGCCTGACTCAGGAGATCAGTCAGCAACGGGCCTTAGATCTACGACAGACTATAGTGCGTTTACTTCAATCACAGATGAAGCTCATTGCAGAAATGCAAGCTCTGGCAGATAGGGCTGCTGCCGGCGAAATAAGCCTGGACGATCCTTCGATTGATGAGCCTTTGCAAAGCATTGCTAATCGTCAGGACCTGCTGTCAAACGAACTTCGTAACGCCAACCGTGCGCCAGGAACTCTACCCACATTGAACTGGTTGCTGCAAAGCGTCGAAGACAACATGACTCACACTGTGGCCGCCGTCCAACACAAACGACTGCGTCCAGAGGCAATTGACTCAGCTGAAGTTGCTGTTGAAAAACTCCAGTTAGCGTCCCAGATTTTAGCCGAACAAACTAACCTCGATGCGCAGACCGAAGCTGATGCGTCGGATAATAAGCAGGATAGCGAAGACTCGACCTCTCAAGATCCTGTCCTAGGACTAAAACTATTGCGTGGCCTACAAATGTTGATTAACGACCGCACTATACGTATCAATGCTGACGAAACGCTGGACCCCATCGCTAGGTCGCAACAGATTTCCAGACTAGCTGCGGAACAACAATCGCTGGCGGAACAAGTTCAAAGTGTTTTGACGGAACTCAAAAAGCAAGAAACGACTTCTTCGACATTACCAGACCGATAATGCGACCCACGAAATGTTCCTACATATGGCTGGACTGAATAAAGCTGCATAACAGACGAAATAATCGCCAATGTTCAACTGCAAGTTAATCAAAGATTGTCCGACAATCCAGCGTCGCCAAGGCACTGGGAGGTTACTTGGCTTGGTCGCCATCGTGTGCGGTAGCCTGCTAATTCCCAACGGCGGTGCGGCCGCTCAGGGAAACAAGCAGAATACCCTTCCAAGTCCAACTGAAACCGAACAAGAGCTAATGCAAGACCTACTGGATTTGATAACACCTCCAGTTTTAACTCCGTCCCAAAACGATGCCACAGCAAAACCTCCCCAGATTCAACCTAACGAAGTGGGTTTGACTGCCGAAGAAGTTAGTGCCAATTCAATGCCACTTGAGGCCGTGCGCCAAAGTATGCTGATCGCTTCAGGTTTTCTCCGTCAGGGCTTTACCGGTGCCGAAACCTTGCAATTACAAGGTGATATTGTCCAGCGACTGGATGAGCTGATTGCAACTCTAGATCAAGATGATCGAAGCGAGCAAACTGCCAAATCTCAACAACAACTGGAGAGTTCAACCAAAGCCCAGGAGCCCCAACCTTCGCAAGACGCCCAGCGCGAAAAATCGACACGCCAGGGCGAAGATTCCGTGAGTAAACAATCAACACCTTCACAGCTTGGGCATGATGGCGATTCCAAATCAGATGCAGCACACGTCAACCTGCTTGATCCTCGGGCCCTGCAGCAGAATGTATGGGGACATCTGCCAGAAAAAATTCGACAGCAGATGCGTGCTCATATGGTTGAGGAGTTCTTACCTAGTTACAGAGAACAAATCGAAGCCTATTTTCAGGCCTTACTGCAAGCAGAAAAATAGTTACTCTCAATTCTAGATGGTTTCTTTTCAATTGCCGATTGATGCAAAGCACCTAGGAGTCACGTTGTGAATTCGCGATTTCGAATCGCCGGTGCCGCTGGCAAGTTATCGCGTCGCGATCTCCTACCTTGCGGTTTGGCGATGGCACATATGCTTGCTTTTTGTCCTGGGCATGGTGAAGCCCAGGACTCGCTCGCCCGTCAAGATTTTGACGACTTGTACGATCGCGAGGTTGATCAAGCAATCGTCAAAGGATTGGCATTTTTGCTATCTCGGCAAAACTCTGACGGAACATTCAATTCCAATCAGCAAGGAAAATGGGTGGGAGTTTGTTCATTGGCGGGATTAGCCCTTTTGAGCCGTGGAATTCGTTCCGGTGTCGGAGTCCCAGGCCAAGCCCTGCGTCGCATCGGTGAATATGTACTTTCTCAGGTGCAATCGAGTGGCTTTTTGTCTGCAACAGGTCAAACTAGCCACGGCCCAATGTACGATCATGGATTTGGGACCTTATTTCTCGCTGAGATCTACGGGACCGACATCAAATTAGACATTCGGCCCAAGCTCTCGGCTGCTGTGCAATTGATCATTCGAACACAGCATCCTGCGGAAGGAGGCTGGCGATACAATCCTGCCCCAGTGGAGGGCGACCTTTCGGTAACCGTCTGCCAGATGATGGCTCTCAGGGCAGCACGCAACGCTGGCTTCGACATTCCAAAGCAAATTATCGACAACGCTGTCGATTATGTCCGCCGTAGTCAAAACGCGGATGGCGGCTACATGTACCAGTTACATGGGGGTGAAAGTCGATTTCCGTTGACCGCAGCCGCAGTAGTTGCACTTTACAATGCAGGCATCTACATCGGACCAGAAATCGAATCTGCAATAAAATACTTGCATGCACACGCTAGTTCCAATGCTTCCCCAGACCGGAATAGTTTTTTCTACTACGCTCACTACTATTCTGCTCAGGCGTTTTGGCACCGTGGCGGCGAAGAATGGAAAAACTGGTATCTAGCACTCAAGAGATCCCTGCTGAATCTTCAAAATAGTCAAGGCGGTTGGTCCGATCAAAACTCAGTGGAATATGGAACTGCAATGGCTTGTTTGATCCTCAATATGCCTCGTTCCGTTCTGCCTATTTTTCAGCGATAGTGAAAATCGCTTGGCATTCAATCCAAAGCATAACCGCTAGGGCAGACATCACGTGAGAGTCGTAGAGTGTCGCCGTTGTGATCAACGAATTCTTTGAGAACACACGCTAAACGTCGGTGCAACTCGCCCCCTGCTTGTCAAAGACGCAGTTAACAAGCATCTCTCAATGTCAATGTTTGTGTTGCATATGAGCCGGTAATGCGCCTCCGTGTTCCAAGTAAGTTAACAAAGCAAGAATCTCTTCACGAGAAAGGATGTCGAGCAAACCTGTGGGCATAGCAGAGATTGTCGAAGCCGATTTTAGTTCGACTTCTGACTTGCGAATCGCCGTTACTGTGTTCGGGGTTAGTAGATTGGTCGCCACGTGAAAGTATTCGTCATCTTCACGAACAATAACACCTGTGACAACGATACCGCTGTCCAATAAGAACTTTTGGGTCTGAAAATCTTGGTGTATGGATTTGGAAGGCTCTAGAATCTGTTGCAATAGTTCGGTACCTCGAAGCTTTTTCACTGATTCTACTAAGTCAGGTCCTAAGTTAACTCCGTGGCCAGCGACAACATGGCATTGGTGACAGCGAGCCTTCACAAAGGCTTGCATGCCTGCCATCAATACTTCATCGTTAGCTGGGCGATCGAGCTCTGGCAAATCATGAAAGTCCAGCATCTGCCACTGCCGGACGACCGGAGGTTGGTGCGCCGCCAACATAGCATCCACATCTGCTAGATCCTCGGCGACGATCATCAGACCGTTCATAACTACCCAGTGCCCAGGAAAAGTACACAAAAATGGGTAAACTCCAGCCTCTTGAGGAGCATTAAATCGCATCACGGCAATACGTGAACCACGCATGGGCCCAATCATGGGTGTAGCGTGAATTATCAAATCGGCCTTGTCGGGTGGCAGGAAATCGGAAGCTGCGTTGCGAGGGTCGCGGGCCATTTCGTTAGCTGCCATCCCAACTTCTGCCATCGCATCGGGTTGAACAATCACCAAATTGTGATCCGTAGCATCTTCATTGACAAACACGATCTTAACTGGCTGACCGACTTGGACAGCGATTTGGTTGACACTAAATAGCATTCGCTCGGGAACCGCCGATACCTCAACCAACTTCAAGTTCGCTTGGCGATCAAACTCGGCCTCACGGCGATTCGGTCTAGGTTCTTGTGGTGGTCCGCTAGGAATTGGATCTTTTAACATTCCTAGTATCGTCGAGGTCGGATTGTCTACCCACAAGGGCTTCAGCGTCCGTGAGCCCAACGCGCAGCGGATAGCGTAGGCTAAATGACCGTCCCGCGGATACTTGGCAATATCCAGCATAGCCTCAAGTGCCTCGGGTGTGCCGATATACGAAGCTGCGATCGCAGACTCCATGCGGACTATCGAACTAGCATCATTCGCAGAAGTACGCAGCCAACGAATTGCATCCGGCAATTGCCAGTGCCAGTACCTCAATTGCTGAGTAGCTGCAGCTCGAGCCATGGGCTGTTCGCATTGCAAAAGTTCTTGCAGCAGCTCAAGTGCTGCGGGATTGGCCTCCCGACTGTTGTCATCGGACAATTGGAAATTGCCATTCATTAACTCTGTTTGAGTCCAGGCAGTGTGAGCCAAGTCGGCATCTCCCAACCACCGATACGTCCACAAGGCCTCCAATTGATGGTGTCGAAAACGCGGATCAGTGGGATCCAATCTCTTAGTCCAAGCGTCCAACTCACGGCGAACCACGACAGGGTCACGTTCTCGCAATTCTTGTTTTGTCCACTTCCGATAACGGTATTCTGGTCGCTTAAGCAAATCCAAGAGTTGCCCCACACTTGCTCCAGCTATGTCAGGCGGTTCCTGCACTGGCATGTCCTTGGCGGTAATGCGCCAAATCCGTCCCGAATGGCGGTCCCGACGCTCATCTCGCAGGGAATACTGCATATGGCCTTTGACCGGGTTGTACCAATCGCAAACATAGAGAGCTCCGCGTGGACCGAACTTTAGATCAACAGGAATGAAACTGAGATTCGTAGAAAACAACAAGTCTCCAATGTATTCCTCCTCAAAGCCGAATTCGACCTGCTTCCAGCGATGCATCTCGACGCGGTTTGTCGGCTTGTACCGCACCTTGATAAAACCGCCCTGTAGCTCTTCTGGAAAGGTAGCAAAATCGACGAATTCATGACCACAAACTCCAGAATAAGCTTGTAAATCTTTGGGTGCAGGATGTTGTTCCGGATAGCGCGGATCGAGCGAATGAAATGCTGCCGCGTAAACAGGATGGCTGGCCATGTGTTGTCCCCAGTCGTCAAAAGTGACTCCCCAGGGATTGGTGCTGTGATAAGAACCAAAGCTGATCAAGCGCTGCGAGCGAGGCGAGAAGCGAAACCAGCCGCTGTTTTGTTGGCGTATGGGACCATAAGGTGTTTCCACTTGAGAATGGTGAAAAATTGACTCGCGAAACAACAGGTCTCCGTCGGGTGTCCAAGTGAAATCGTGAAGGGCATGGTGAGAATCTTCTGTACCAAATCCCGATAGCAGCGGTATACGCACATCGGCCCGATCGTCACCATCGGTGTCCTGGAGGAAAGCTATTTGAGGCGCTTCCGAGACATAAACTCCTCCATCTCCCAATTCAAAAGATAGGGGAATGTGCAGGTTATCAGCAAAAACAGTTGATTTGTCCGCTCGACCATCTCCATCCACATCTTCCAAGATGACCAACTTGTCATTGGGTTCATTCCCAGGGTAGACGTGTGGATAAGTTGTCGAACAACTAACCCACAGACGTCCTCGGCTGTCCCATCGCATTTGAATTGGTGCCGCGATATCTGGAAATTGTTCCTCACCTGCAAACAGATTGACTTCGAATCGAGGATCCACCTGAAAGGCTTTTAACTCGTCTTCAGCGGACAGCCACTCGTTCGCTCCGCGGCTGTCGATGGTTTTAGGTAGAGGCGGTACATTCGAGTCGTCCACCCTATCCGCCACTGGGCGATGAGCAACCAGATCCCAAATACGTTGTTCCCGGTTGGCTACCATGATGTCAAAGTTGCGCATGGCTGGCAGGAAATCGAGATAACCATAATCTTTATTGCGCCCGCCGGTGTAATAGAACGTATTTAGTGGTCGAAATCGCCGAAAATATTGCCGGTCTTTGTCAACTACGGCAGCCAATAGTGAATCATCAATCACAGGAGGAGATTGAGAAAAAACTCCACGGAAAAGGGCTTGAGAAAACAATTGATTACCTTCGGCATTTAAGTGGATTCCGTTAACCGTTAAATCACTTCCTGGGCTGGCCATTTCCTGAGCCGTTGGATTGAATACATCAACAAAACCTACTTGCTGTTCTGCCGCAACCTCGCGCATCACGTCCACATAAGCTCCAATGCGTTCATTGTTTCGACTACCCGCATTCACGCTCGGCACGTTCTCATTGGCAATTGGCGAGACCAAGACGACTTGCGGCGCAGCACTTCCGTTAAATGCTTTCGTCTTGAGTTGTTGTAAATAGTCTGTCAAGGAAGTTCGAAACTGCTGTAATCCATTTTCTCCTTCAAAGGATTCATTGAATCCGAAGGCAGCGAAAACTATGTCTGCTCTCTCATGAGTGAGATGCTGAAACGTATTGGCGAAATTGTCGGGTCGGGGCTGAGTGTCCAATGCGTCTGCTGACCAAGCAAGATTGCGAACTCGTAGGTGCAAGTCAGGAAATGCAGCCTGAAGGTATGCTTCGAAATGGCCAAATTCTGCCGACCGTTCGAAAAGCGTATTGCCAATCAGGGCAATTGTCTGTCCGCGAGAAATGGCTAGCGGAAGATTCGTCGATTGCGCGGTGACCGTGGACGGGTGCGGGGCGGTTTGTTCGTAGATTCCGAATGAAGTGTAATCCTCTTCTTGCGGTCCTAGCGACTGAGGTTGTCTTCGCCTGTCCTGTCTAGATCCGTCCTGTGCAGATAACGAACAGACTAGCCAGCAACAGGAAAAACATACGGTCAAGGAGAGAAAAAATCGAGGCACGGTCGCGGACTCCAAAAAAACGTTCTGGGACTGAAGAGCAAATCGATCTTGAATAATGAGCTTTGTTGAGTGCCCGATGCGATTTGCAAGTGACGTTATGCCTGCCATCATTGTCTTCGAGCGGCGTCAGCCAAGCAACTACATTAATATAGGGCAGACGAATGTTGGATATGAACTGCGCGATATATGAAACTGGGCGCGTTCCCGGGTAGCTCAACGTTTTCTTGGCAAAGAAGACGCAGAGGGAAACCATATCTAAAATCAGGCACCGCAGCTAAACTATAGTTGAGCAGTAATCGTACGTTGCTTCCATGACTGGCTGAAATCTTAATTCTACGATCAAGTTTGTCGATGCGAATCTATCTTCATCCGCGTGTTGAGTCCCTTGAATCTAGAATTGTCCTGGCATCCATTGCTGGAACGATCTCAGTAAATGGAGCAGGTATTCATGTTCGAGACCCGGACGATTTGCCGGTAGCCAATGGCTTCATTTGGTTCGATTCAAATCAAAATGGACAATTCGACCCGGGTGAGCCCTCTGACTTCAGTGATGTCAACGGTGAGTATCAGCTTGAGAACGTGACACCCGGCGAAGTTCTTATCAGGATGAAGCCGCCAATGGGATTGATACAGACCTTCCCCTATGAACACTTCGCCATGCAGATGGATAATGCGAGTGGCAATTACCGACTCGCAAAGATCGATTCCATTTCAGGTGAGGTTATGCCGCTCGGAGCTGCTAGTGACACCAATCGCAACGGACTCATCAAGACTGTCGACGGAGAATATTTCGCCAGCGGTCACGTGTACGATTCCTTATACAAGATCGATGCTGAAACCGGTGAACAGACCCTAGTCGGACACTTGGGCCAACAAGTTGTGGGCGGCTTGGCCTACGATCCTTTGATGGATGAAGTCTACACACTCGCACGGCCCAGCGATGCAGGTGAACCGGTACCTGCGCTTAGACTATTCAAGATCGACCGTGCGACTGCTACATTGATTCCTGTGTCAGATAGTGAGCCAAGCATTAGCGGTATTCGCTCCACGACATCGCTAGCCTTTGATTGGGTAAATCGTGAGATAGTTTTGTTTGATAACTTCTCGAATTCGGCATACGCTTATAACTTGCAAGGTGAGGTACGCAAGCTAGGAGTTTTTGCTCCTGCGGATAGATTTTACAATCTGTCCTTCGATGGTTTTCGGTTTCTGACCCATCGCGACGACAACATACTATACGAAGTTGACCCAATTCTAGGGACGCTAACGCCGCTCGTCCAACTTAGCGAATCTCTTAGCGTCAACGCCGGGGACAGACTGGCAACCAATGAACCCCATCGAATGGAGGTTTCCGACGATGAAGCTCGGATTGTCCATGTAGATTTCTTGGTGACAAAATTGAAAATCAACACTGCGCAGCTTGAAGTCTCACCAGAGAATTTAAAACTTCTCGCGCCATCCCTAGCCCTAACGACGAGTACTCGTATGGGTGATACGCTAACTGAGATGCGCTTTTGTGTGGCAGGAAATACTAATCTCGAATTGCAACTTGCGCAGACTTCAATGCAACCAGTGTACGTGACTTTGGGCGAAGCCGAGGACCGCGTGTCTGTAAACCAAGCCGCATTTGATAACTGGCCTAATCTCTCAATCGATCTTGGAACCGCGCATGACATTCTTGCGGTGAATGCGACTCAGTTTTTCGATCTCGATTCAGTCTCTACTAGATTGAGCGGCGTGGACGAGATCCAACTGTTGGGAACAACAGCCACCACTTTTCAGGTTGAGGAAAACTCGCTCTTATCGCTTAATGAATCAAATTCGCTGACTGTTCGGCTGGCAGCGGAGGACAGGCTTCAATTCGACGAAAATGGCTGGTTTGTAAACCGAATCGATGTTTCAAGGGAGGGAAGAGCTCATGTACTAGCCACAGACCAGGTGATGTTGACAGTATACGACGGAACCCTGTGGCACAATCCGCTTCAGAGTTTGGACGTCAACTTCGACGGCCATGTCACGACCAACGACGCGTTGATCATCATAAACTTGATCAATCGAACCAATGATTGGCACCTGAGCGAGGCTGCCCCTGATTTCATTAGTGCTGCCTATGTCGATACCAATGCAGATAACGCTTTGACTGCACTGGACGCACTATTAGTGATCAACCAGCTCAATCATTTCTAACAAATCGTCTCTTTTAGGAAAAATTCTGTTCTGTTCTTCGAGTATGAGCCGCAATCGAACCCATCAGAAGCTTATCAGATGGACTCCGACTGGAGCTTTTTCTAGAATGAGATTGAAAAATTGGTTCGGTTTTTGTTTCTGGCACTTTTCCTGTAGGCAATCTTGCGTTTCAACTCGGAGTTGTCCTGCCAATACTTACGAATTAATAGGACCCTGGGAGATTCATGAATGTTACGAGTCAACTTAGTTTGCTTATTTGGAGTTTTTGCGATCTTGGGTACTGTCGCATGTGCTGATCAGCCAATGCGCGGCACGTATGTCGAAGCACGAACTTGCCAGGTCTATACGGGGCCTTGCTTTGCTAATGGTGAAGTTGGATTGACCGGAAAAGACGCACTCATGACCTGGCAAGTTGAGGATGGTAAATTTGCTGGAGTTGACTTGAAAGGGCTAGGGGTGGCGTTGATCGTCAAAGGCTCTCATACCTTGGGGTTCAATGGATTCGAGGATGCTAAGCTTAAGAAAGCCATGCTGATCGTCGACGAAGAAGCCAATACTGAGCAAGCAGATGCGCTTCGAAAGTTTGCTTTACATCAAACAGGCCTGGATGATGAAATCATTTGCGATGTAAAGCGGTCCGAGATCAACATGGACTTCAACTATGGTGACGTAACCGCCAAGGTCTCGGTAGGCAAATACGGTCACTTGGATGCCCGCAGAGCACGTAAAGGTGATTGCATTTGCTCGAATGAATCTGCTTACTATCCGCCGCTGGCAAAGCTGAGCGGTTTCGTGCCAGGGGTTACGATTGATGGAGGAGCGACCGCTCGCAGCCTAGGTGTCCGTTGGGAAATCCCCGACAGCCGCACTGCCTATTTGGGGACTTTCGAAGTTGATGCTTCCGAAGAAGTGCAGATTGCTACAAACTTATAATCACTATTTCATTGTGGTTTCAGCATTTCTAATAAAATCCATTTGGGTAACTACCGGGTTGCCCAGAGCTTTCTCAACTTTCACGATTTAGAGAACCATGACGAACTACAGTCGATTCTATTCAGTTTTCTTGCTTCTTTGTTGTGGTAGTCTTGTTTCCGCGCAAGATTATCGCTTGGAAGACATTGCGAGTGCCCCAGATAGTGAAAAAATTTCAGCTGAATTGCGTCAAGTCCTCAACGAACAAGGAATTCGTGTTGTTCGTGGGAGTCGCACAGAATGTGAAATCTGGTTTTGCAAGCAATTGGAGTTGGTGGCAGATTTTAAAGCTGACGAGCAGCGTCTGTACCCATTTCATGAGGGTCAACTGCTCGGCGTAATTCACTATTCTAGACGTAGCTCCGAGTTTCGCGATCAGCAAGTAAGCAGTGGCTGGTATACGCTGCGTTTTGCACTGCAGCCTGTCGACGGCAATCATGTTGGAACCTCTCCCACACGAGATTTTGTGGTTCTTGTTAACTCCGAAGCTGACTCGCCAAAACACTCTTGGGAAGCAGAGCAGTTGTTGACAGCTAGTGCAGAAGTTGCCGGTTCGGCCCATCCAGCCATGATGTGTTTACAGCGTGCTGGCGATGGGAAGTCAACAGGCCTCGCCCACGACGAAGACCATGACTGGTGGGTACTCCAAACGCAGATTGCTGGCTCGGATCCCAGCGGCAATCGACCAGTACCCATTTCATTGGTCGTGGTAGGGCACGCGGCCGAATAGCGGCCAGAATTTTGTTCGAGGTTATCTTAAATGGACCCGAGGAAGCCAATATTTGCGTGTAGATATTTGGCGTTTTGCATCATTAGCCCATGGTTTTCCTTAACTTGCGCAGGCGGCGAGCCACCCATAGCTCAAGCTTCTGTTGGGGAAGAACAGCCGATCACGGAAACGGCGAGCGAAAAAGATTCTAGTCCGGATCCTTCGGACTTGTACTCAACTGTACGAATTCGTGGCCGAGTTGATTGGCTGTCCAATGTTCTCAAAGAACGATTTCATATATCGGTCGTGCCTGAATCCCATGAGCGAGTTCTTGCGCTAGTAGCTGAGGATGAACAAGTTTATCCCCTTGTCGAAAACATACGTGGACGTGCATTTCGGACCGATGAGCGATTGCGAAACCAGGACATGGAAATTACTGTCCGCAAGCATGTGAAACAGCCCTTTGTTCAGGTATTGCGGATCGTTCAATTGGAAGCTGAAAAACGTTTTGAAATCGACTATTGGTGTGATGTGTGTGCAATAACAATGTTTGAAACTGGGCCATGCGCATGCTGCCAAGACCAAAATCGATTACGCAAACGAGAGGTCTCTGACTCACCTCAGGTACCCTAATAACATGGCCCAAGCGCGCTCGCTTCGAGCCCCCCAAAGAAAGTGCTTATTCTAATGCGGGTCAAGGCCTGAATGCTGCGAACACAGCAACCACTTTTTGATGCAGGCTGATTGAATCTGCTGATTCAATCGTATACGCTCTGGTAATTCTCCATAGCCACGCATGTAATTGATTTTACGAAAACTCGTTGAACGAGACACGCGTTGAACAGAGTTCATTACCAATTCAAGTTACGAATTACCAGTTAACAGGGAGGCGCTTATCCGACATTGGCGATCGTCATGGGATACCGCGAGCAATCGTTGTAGTATCTGGAATGACATCCTGCTGAGCAAATCGTTGCGTCGGTGAGTGGTCTGGTTCCCCAGCAAACGCATTTCGGTGGGTTTAACATTATGTCGCAACCAACAAAAGGCTTCAGCCGCCGAGCATTTCTGCGAGGCTCTGGTGTAGCCGCTGCCGCATCTTCAGTTACTAGTACTCAGTCGGCTTCGGCCGCGATTGTGCCGGTACCAATTATCGCTGGCGAAACGCAAGTGTCTCTAACCGTAAATGGTCAAAAGAAAACCGTTACGGTTGAACCGCGTACGACGTTATTGGATACGCTGAGATATCAGCTGAATCTTACCGGCGCCAAACCGGTAAGCAGCGACGGTAGCAGCGGAGCCAGCACCGTCTTAGTGGATGGCAAACCGGTAATGGCTTCGACGACACTGACTGTAGCCGTTTCTGGGAAGTCCATCTCGACATGTGAAGGATTGAAAGACGGAGATATCCCAAAGGCGTTCGTAAGCAATGACGCTCAACAATGCGGATTCTGTACTCCAGGTTTTGTCGTCGCAGTAAAAGCCTTTCTGAATCAACATCCAGATGCAACAGAGGAACAAATTCGGGCGGGACTGAACGGCAACATCTGCCGTTGTGGAACTTACGCCAATGTTCTTCAAGCCGTCATCGCACTTGTGAAAGGAAATCAAAATGGCTGAGGTAGATTATCGTTGGCCTGAAAATCATAAGATGCGGTGGATTGGAAAGAGAGTCGACCGTTTAGACGGGCTCGAGAAGTCCGGTGGAACCGCCAAGTACACTTATGATGTCAACTTGCCAAATCAGCTGATCGTGAGAGGGCTTGGGTGCCCACATGCCCATTGCAATGTCTTGGCGGTAGACATCAGCGAAGCTGAGAAGGTGCCAGGCGTTGTTTACATTCACCGCTTGAATGCCCCAGGGCCTAATGATGATCCGGTAGAGATTCGGGCAGATGGAACCCTCTTGGTTGCTGTGGCTGCAGAGAATGAAGCAGCCGCCGCGGAGGGCGTTTCCAAGGTAAAAGTGCAATACAAATTACTGGATGCCTTCACCGCCGATCATGATCTCCAGTCCGCTGAGGCCAACGGTCGAACCAAACCTGCTGGAGGTGGCATTGAATTGGATGAAGCTCTTGGTGAGCCAGGTGATGATGAGGACGAAGAGGAATGGGAGAATAAGGTCATGCAGCACCTGTTCGACACTTCCGCGCACGTCGTCGAAGGCGAATATGGAATAGACAGCATTACTCACTGTTGCCTTGAACCTCATGGTGCGACTGTTCACTGGGTCGATGGCAAGCTGAAGGTCTACTTGTCGACACAAAATGTATCCCAAGCCGATGACGGCTTTGCTGGAGCACTCGAAATCACCGCTGATGATGTGGACGTGACTTGCGATTACATCGGCGGTGGTTTTGGAAGCAAGTTTCAACCGAATTATTGGGGAATTGCAGCCGCAGAGATTTCTAAAGTGACTGGGCGACCAGTCAAATTTATGCTAACTCGCGATCAAGAGCTAAAGATCGCTGGAAACAGGCCCTCGGGATATATCAAAGTCAAACTGGGAGCTGATGCCAACGGCGTGGTCCGCGTGTGGGATTCCCTGCATTGGGGCACCTCTGGATTCAATGGGTCCACTGTGGCAGTGGGAAACATTCCCTATGTTTTTCGGCCCAAGAGTTTTCGCAGAAAAGCAACCGGTATTGTCACCGACAACGAACCGTCCGTTGCCTGGCGGGCGCCCAACCATCCTCAGGCCTGTGCGATTACCCAAACCGCCTACGATGATCTAGCGGCTAAGATGGGAGTGGACAGCCTCGATATTTTCCTGCGGAATCTAGAGAATATCGATACGCCGGAAAAGGCCCCGGTTTATGCAGAGCAGTTGAGGATTGCAGCTGATTTGATTAACTGGCGTAAACATTGGCATCCTCATGGCAAAGGCAAGAAGTCGGGAGCAGTTGTTGAAGGGTTAGGGATTGGCATTCATAAGTGGGCAGGAACAGCCAACAGTTCGAATTGTTTGCTGAAGATCCATGCCGATGGAGGTGTTGAGTCCTATTGCGGTACTCAAGACCTGGGAACCGGAACACGCACAGTTTGTGCCATGGTGTTGGCAGAGACTTTTGGCCTGACTTTGGATGAAGTCAAAGTCAATATCGGAAGTTCAACCTATCCATTTAGCGGTGCTTCCGGCGGAAGCACCACCGTCGGTGCCGTAACGGAGTCTCACCGCCGAGCTGCTCAAGATGCCTTGGCAAAGGTGCTTGATCTGGTCGCGAAAAAGCTGGACGTGTCAGCAGATATATTAGATGCGGTTGGCGGCAAAATCGTCGCCCGAGACTACAGTGGCAAAGAAATGACCTGGAAGCAAGCATGTAGCTTGATTGGCATTCAACCACTGGAAGTAAATTCCAGCTACGCTCGTGGAACCGCCAGTCCCCTATCCAGTGAAAATGTGGCTGGTTGCCAAATGGCCCATGTTGCAGTGGACACCGAAACTGGCCAAGTAAAGATTAAGCGCATGGTTGCCGTGCAGGACATGGGCTTGATCATCAACCGGAAAACCGCGGAGAGCCAAATTTATGGTGCTATGATCATGAGCATTGCGGCCGCTTTATTTGAGCAGCGCATTAACGATCCGAAAACAGGTGTGTTTGTTAACAGCGAATTGGCTGACTACAGGTTACCTCGGCTTGGAGACATCGGCAATTTGGTCGTTCATCTACATGAGCCCGAATCTGAACGAGCTAGGGGCGTGATTGGCTTGGGCGAACCACCCGCCATTAGCGGCTGCACAGCTATTTCGAATGCCGTGTGCAATGCACTTGGTGTGCGCGTGCCAACCATTCCATTGACTCCGAAACGCGTGCTCGATGCACTCCGTACAGCAAAAGGATAGATGCCATGAAAAATTTCGAGTACGCTCAACCACGAACTGAACAAGAAGCTGTTGCATTGCTGGCGGATCAATCCAAGCATTCCGTTGTGCTGGCCGGCGGAACGGATTTGATCAGTTTGATGAAGCGGTCTGTGATCACGCCAGATCGAGTCGTCAATATTGCGGAAATCAGCGGCCTGCAGCGCATTCAACGCGACGAACACGGTTCGATTTGGGTTGGCGCTGCAGTAAGCTTGCAAAGCTTTCTGGAAAGTTCCTACACCACGGAGTTGGCAGCGGCCCAGCAGATCATCCAAGGAATTGCAAGCCTCCAATTGCAAGCACAAGGTACCGTTGTAGGTGAACTCCTGCGTAGACCCATGTGTTGGTATTTTCGTAGTGGTCACGGACTACTAGCCCAGCAGGGACGAATGGTAGTCGAAGGGGACAATCGCTATCACGCCATTCTTGGTAACCGTCGTTCAGCCAAGTTTGTTAATCCTTCGAGGCTGGCACCTGCCTTGATTGCCGCTGGTGCGTTCGTACGGATCATCAAACCGGGCAATGACGAAAGATTCTTGGAATTAGAATCACTCTACCAGACACCCGATCAGGATGGCCAAACAGAAAATGTGTTGACCCAAGGGGAATTAGTAACACACGTGATGATTCCGGCCCAACGGGATCGCCTCAGTGCTGCCTACGAAATTCGACATGGCGAGGGCCCAGATCAGCCTCTCGTATCGGCGGCTGTCGGTATTCAAGCTGAGCGTGGAATCGTCCGCGAGGCGACGGTCGTCCTGGGGCAAGTAGCTCCGATTCCATGGATGGCTGTCGAAGCGGCCAGAAACCTGGTAGGCCAACCGCTCAACGAACAGACCGCCACGACAGCTGGAATCGAAGCTGTTGCGGGAGCGTTGCCACTTTCCGGCAACGAGTACAAGATTCAATTGACCCAGGTAGCTGTAAAACGAGCGGTCCTTCGCGCAGCTGGCCTGGAATGTGGTGGCTTGGAATGTCAGCCACCACTTGAACAAGACCACCACTCTGGACCTTTAATGGTTTAGGCATATGTGTAATACCGAAGGCAAATTGGTTTCAATCGACCTGGCACGCCTTGTTAAAACCTAATGTAGTTCTTGAAGTGCACCCAACCCTCCAACTGCAACATTTGAATTCGTTCTCTGATTCAAGCTGAGATTAGATTATGGGCTACAAACGATCGTTTGCCGTGAAAAACACTGAACCACTGCCTCCCTGCATGAACCTGCGCAGCAAGGCTATCTACGTAACGGGAGACCCAGATCCACGATCGCCAGAAGAAGAAGGTAGCACACGGTTCAACTGTTGGTGCAACAAGACACAACACACATTGGGCCCCGATCAACAATTAGTAGACCGACATGATTGTGTTCACGGTCGCGTTTGCTATCAGGGACGGGCTTGAGGCGTCCGGTTGTAAACAAACGACCGTTACCCTAACTAGCTGATGTCCGTGGGCAGACAAAATCAGGACGGCCCAACTTCTGCTACCTTTGCATGAACTGGGTGAAGAATAACCTACCTTCTCTTCAGGGAAGGTCGCGAGCATTGCGAGCGGGTAGGGTTCTTATCGGTCAGCAACTTCTTGCCGCAGACTCTTAACGGTCCCTAGCCTACAATCGCATTGACCTTTGCCGCCTCCACAGGCCAGCATCAAATAAACTATCAATTTGACCTGCTAACGCTAACTCTCAGTTCCATCAATGAAGACTTTCGAAAAGTCGTCCTCAGCACCATGGCGATGAAGCAAGGCTACCTAGCAGGCTGCTGAAAAAGTCGATTTGCAAAATCTTAATTGTGGACGATTAGTAACTCGAAGCTTCACCGAGGGGCTGGGTACATTCCATCGCTGACGCTCTGACGCTTCGGGTTACTCTTTCAGCAGCCTGCTAGTGCGAGTCGCACCGAGCATAGCGTGTACTTTCAAGAAAATCATTGATTAAACCGGCCAAAACACGCTTCTATTACGTGCAGTTGGCTCTCATGCTACTCGTCCGCATGGCCTGAACTATCACTGGGCTCGACTTCGACCAGGGTATCCACTTCTCCCAAATCGCTATCAAACCGACCGGCATAAAAGTCGCATAGTGTGTGCATCCCAATTGCTGTCCGCCGAGTTGCCGGAGCTAGCGTGCGATAAATGACCCACTGATCTTTGCCAATCTGCATGCGATAGGCGGCGGCTTCATCGGCTCGCACTATGCGAAGATCTTCCCCAACTGTCAGTTTGCGCCACGTGTAGGGCTGTCGAGAATGTTTGCTATGCAGGCTGATGAGCGTGGGCATGTACAGACGGTTGGCACTACTGCAACTGTTTGTCATGACTAGGCAATTGTCTTCCGCGCCAAAGGTCCCTGTAGCGCCTTGGCGAATCCATTCGGGCATGAATAGAGGCAATGCTAGGCAACTAGATTTGGCAGATAATTGGATCTTTGCTTCCGTCATTTTCTCAACTGACAGAAAGTTGGCGCGCGGAGCCAACGGAATTTCTGACCGGATGCGCCAATCTCCAACTACGTCTGCCAGTAAGGCATCAGCTAGAAGCAGCAAACGGTCTTCACGAAATAGAATAATCTGACGTTGGATTCTTGCATGTTGGCCAAATTGCGCTTCCACCTCCAAGTAATCTACGTCATCGTCTGAGAACCAGCACACGGAATCCCAGGTATCGTGCTGTAGTTCAGCCTGGCCATCCTGTTCAACTTGAATTAGCCACTCGCCGGTCAAGACTGGTTGACCTTTCGGTCCAAGCACTTCCAAACACATGTCTTGGTCAGAAAAATCGATAGCGATTCTTGGCTTTTTGGATTTCCAGCTCGTCTGCAGGCAGGCGCCTGCTGCTTCGGCTGAGTAGTAAGTCAAGTCCGGCAATTTGGTGCCGACTTTTGTAACCGGTTTGCATACATTGGCGTGCTGCATGGCTGCCAGGAGTGCAGTGGGACGGCGTGTCTGCTTGATTAAGGCTAGCCAAATAGCATCGGCCTTTGGACTGATGCCTGTCGCACACAGCAACTGTGAGCCCCCAGGGCGAGTGAAACGCAGCGCATGTTCTAGCAACTTCGCTAGCGCCTTCTGCTGAGGTGGATACCATTTGCGAAGGCCCAGTGCATTGGCAACGACACGGCAACGCAAGACGCAGGCCAGTGAGGCTCTCAGATAAGTAGCTCCATAGGCCAACCATGGCGCGGGGTCCTCTAGGCTGCACTCTAAAAACTCGGCCAGACTATCCATCGCTCGACTGGCCTCGGCCAAGAGAATACGTTTAGATGCTTGAGTGGCAAAACCTATTAAAAGAGGAAGCTCGCAACGTAAAACCAGTTGGCACAGAATAGCCTCACTTGAGTGCGGTTCATAGGTCGCTGAGCGATCCATACTGGCTTGTAACCATTGAGTCAACCAAATGTTCCCGGCTCGTTCCGCATGCTCCGGTATGTGCCACGCCAAGGCAGCCACTCCTAGTGCACAATGTGCATGTGAGTCAGCTCCATCAAGCCAAGTAAAGGCCAGCGTTTCCAATGGTTGCCCCATTAGGCCAACTACATCGGAAATATGATCCGGAGAACCCACAGGAGCCGAACTTTCAGAGACAATACAAGCCAGTTTTTTGGCGGACATTCCCGACCGCACCAGCACTTCAGCTTGTTCCTGGATAACGCTAGACCACAGGAATGTTGACTCGAGGGAGCAGTTTAATGGCCATTTCAAACTGCTCAGAGCGTTTCCGAAAGCAGTGCTCCATACTTCCAAGGGTTGAGCCAATGCGGCTGCCACTTGATTCGCTAGGGGTTTCCAAGCAGGCGTTTCGGCCTTCTTGCGACTTCTTCCCCGATCCTTTCCTTTGGCTGTCGTAGTGACCAGATTCTCTTCGTCAGAACGCATTTCGTCCTGCAATTCAGTCACATAGCGAGGGTCTATCCAGTCCATGCTCATCCACCACGTATATCGAAAATTAGTAGTAACTATTGTTTGCCGATACTAGCAACGAAGGCCAAGGCACTTCGGTTGATTCCCGTCCTCCGCTAGTAGTAATTCGCTGTCGTAGGCTTCGCTCCGGTGGCAGCTCCGGAAAGCAAAATGGCGTTCATGTTATCCAACGTATCTTTGAAACCAGTAAGACGCTAAACTACATTCGTACGAATTGCTAGTCGCTGTGGCCGGTCGTTGCTATCTCATGGATCAAATTCAATCTTTAAGTAACTTCTGGGCAGCCAAAAAGATGTGTTTATTGGAGAGACATCATTGTGCTTGCACATTTGCCACTGTCAAAGCAACCGATTAGAGTTCTTAGAAAAATGGAACAAAAGAGTCATATGAATAGCCAAGTTAACTCTCAAGTCCTAGTGTGGCTTGTTGTTGCGCTGTTTATGGTTATGCCCGTAGCCTCGACCATAGCCCAATGGGAGGGCCGAGAGGACTTGCTGGCCGATGTGGAAAAAACGTTCGGAGATCCACCCGGCATGGTTCGATTAGACCCAACCTCACGTGCATGGGCAGATAAGGAACACCATCGTTTGGTGATGGATGGATATATTGCCCTTCGCAACGGCCAGCTGGAAATGCTGGCATGTATCGTTGGAACCAAGGAACACGAGTCGGTCGTCGCAGTATTCAGTAAGGCTTTTGTCGTGCACGCTGGATTACTGGCTATAGGCGTGCCACAAGGAAAGCCGGTAAGCTGGGATCCAAAATATACGCCACCAACTGGAGGAGAGGTTCAAGTATTTGCGCTGTGGAAAGATCCAGATGGCAAGAAGCAGTCGATAGACGTTCGTAAATGGGTACGTGAGATTGGTACCAAAGATCGGACTTTAGAGACCAATTTTGTTTTTGCCGGCAGCATGATGTGGAAAGATCCCGATACTGGAGAAGAGCGATATATGGCCGAAAGCGGGGATCTAATTTGCGTTTCGAATTTTACGACTGCTACCCTCGACGTGCCCATGAAAAGCTCCCAAGTAAATAGTGGCCTGATGTTTGCAACTTTTACAAATCGCATCCCGCCAGAGGGAACGCCGATCCGATTGGTATTGCAATTCGTTGAACCGGAAAAAACTGCCGACACTCGAAATGACTCTGCCAATGAGGGCCCGAATCCTGTGTCGACTGCTGTATCTGGAAATCTCGAAATAGTTCCAGAATCGAACAAAGAAAACCAATCGCAGGAAGCCCCATCCTCGGCAGATCCCTTGGAAAGTCTGTTTCCCAAAGGCAATGAAAATTGAATGTACGGACTGAAAAATCCACTTTCGGTTGATGCATACCTGTTATGGGTGCTGACTTGTGCTCACATTCAGAGACCTTGTCGTTCGAGTCACCTTAACTATCCAGCTAGCATCTGTACTTCAGTAAGATTAAGTTTTAGGAGATAGTCCCATGGGGAGGCTCGTTGATCCAACGATTGCAAGTTAATGACTCAGTCTTTGTGGCCCCAACATGAGGATACACAGCATCTATTGGCAAGCATACGCGATGGAGACGAGCAAGCCATGGAACACTTGCTGGCGCGTTACCGCGATTCATTGCATCGATTGGTAGGTGGAAGGATCGACCCCAAAATTCTGCGACGCACCGATGTCAGCGATGTCGTGCAAGAAGTCCTGGTGGAAGCCAGTCGCCGCATTCCGGAGTACGTAGCCAATCCAATCCTTCCTTTCCACCTTTGGATCCGGCAAATCGCCAAAGACCGCATCATCGATTCATACCGCCGACATCGCGGCAGTGCCAAACGCAGCCTGGACCGCGAACAGCCGCTGGATGTACCACAAAAGTATGTCGACCAGTCCAGTTTGGACATCGCTGCACAGCTAAAGGACCCTGAGCTTACACCGGCAGCCATGTTAGTTCAGAAAGAATTGGCGGCACATGTACAAGCCAGAATGGAGCTATTAGAGGAGCGCGATCGAGAGATTCTGCTGATGCGGCATTTCGAACAACTTGGCAATCAAGAAATTGCATTGGCCCTTGGCATCTCCGAGCCGGCAGCAAGTATGCGCTACTTGCGAGCATTGAAAAAACTTCGTGCCCTAATCGAACAATAAACGATTGAGAAGTCGCTCAACAATTATTGACAGGACTTCAATAGGAAAGCCTTCTAAATAGCCGTGCGCAATTTTGGCGAGCCGAAGGCCGTAAGGCCTCGGGTGGTACTAGAGACCCGGCCACTTACCGGCTTGTTGATTTAGTGAGCCGTGACTGAAAAAGCGGCCGGGCAAATTACGATTGATTAGTTCGGAAACTGATTCTTGATTTTCAGTTATGTGCGGGAAAGTCTCACCTATCCCGATTCCTCGTGGTAGTCGACTCACAATTTACTTTGGCATTTACGAAGAGCTCCTAGAGCTGACCCTTATTTCACATCCACATCCCGCTCGGCTCGCGGGACGTACTTGACGTGAAACAAAATGCAACGCAGGCTGATGAAATGAACGTAGCCGAAACAGTGAATAAGCCGAACTGCAAGAAGTTTTGACTGGGATGGACAGGATTCGCAAGATGAACGATAGGCTGTCAGCCCTGACGTGGAAGGGCCTATTAGTAAGCCGAAAGAGTCGGTAGGGAGGACTTTAAAATGTTGTTGCCAGACTTGTGACAACTCTGCAAGTGAGTTAGTTAGGTCTTTTCAGGAGACTGACCAAGCTGTTGCACCCAATGACAGATCATTGCCAATAATGCGGATCCCAAAACAACCAAGACAGCCACGGGAAGAGCGATCAGTAGAGATTTCCAGTCACGAGGCCCAGCCATTACCGGTACGTCTCGAAACAAAACGAGCGATAAAACGCCACCAATCATCGATCCTAGTTTGGCCGCTATACGGCGAGTAGCAGAAATGCGACCCACAAACAAAAAACAAGACAACAGCAAAACAAATACGAACGTTACCCCGCGCGTTGAATCATGCTCCGTGCCACCCAATTTGAGAGTTGCTAAACCTAACCCAACTAGAGTTGTGTCGACTAAAATGGAACGAACTGTAAATCGTGGAACACGCATCGGCTTTTCGCAAATTCGCTTGTGTGATCAAGTATCATAGTGGAAACAGGTTTTGTGCAATACCTGCAAGAACTGTTTCGGGATGGGACCCAATCCCTTTACGGATCTTTATTAACTGCTCTGCTCCTGGCAAGTCGCGTTCGGATTTGAGCAAGTTGCCGTAACGCGCGTTAAAATGGAAACGTAACAGATCGCATGTTCGAAGAAACAAATCATGCGAGTTCTTGTTAAAACAAGTCGGTTTTGAGAGAGTTTGTCCTTTGCTCGAATAGGCAAATTATGTTGCGCACGATCGTTGTATGCTGGATAGTGCTATTGTTACTTGGACCCAGCTCCCAGGCTAACCAAAATCAATCGGTTCGCCAACCAAATATCATCTTTGTATTGGCGGATGATTTGGGCTACACGGATGTGGGATGTTATGGCAGTCAGTACTATGAGACCCCGAACATTGACCGGCTTGCCACACAGGGCATGCGTTTACTGAATCACCATCATTGCCAAAACTGCGCACCCACGCGAGCTGCTCTTATGAGCGGCCAGTATGGAGCACGCACGGGTGTGTACACGGTGGGAAGCATCGATCGCTTCAATTGGCAAAGTCGACCATTGAGACCAGTCGATAATGTAACCGATTTGCCACTCGACCGAGACATTATCGCTCGGCAGATGAAAGCGGCAGGTTATGTGACCGGCATGTTCGGAAAATGGCACTTAGGAGAAAAGGGGGACTATCATCCCTCTCGTCGCGGATTCGATGAAGCAATCACTAGCTCCGGAAAGCACTTTGACTTCGTCACTAATCCGAAGACGGAGTATGCTGAAGGGGAGTATCTGGCGGATTTCCTGACGGACCGGGCCGTTGATTTTATTGCGCGGCACAAAGATCAGCCATTTTTTCTCTATTTACCGCACTTCGGTGTACATTCTCCATACCAAGCCAAGCAGAATTGGATTGACCATTTCACACCCAAGCCAGCTGTGGGTGGACATCACAACGCCACATACGCAGCCATGATAGCTTCCGTCGACGAGAGTGTTGGACGGATCATGAAAACATTGGACGAATTAAATCTAGACGCCAACACGGTTTTGATTTTTTCGAGCGACAATGGAGGCGTCGGTGGATATGTGCGTGAAGGCATTAAAGAAAGTGGTGATGTTACTGACAATGCACCTTTGCGAAGCGGAAAAGGCAGCTTGTATGAAGGTGGAACTCGCGTTCCATTGATTGTGCGGTGGCCAGGTGTGGTCGCAGCCGGTAGCAGTTGCCCAACTCCAACTATCCATGTCGACTTGTTCCCCACGTTCAGTGAGTTGGGAACAGTCCCTCTGCCACGGCAAACGTTAGATGGTGAGAGCCTGGTCAAACTCTTTCGAGATTCAAACGCCAAATTGAACCGTGAGGCCATCTATCAGCACTTCCCAGGTTACTTAGGTGCAGGCGTAAACTCCTGGCGGACAACTCCTGTCAGTCTTATTCAACAAGGCGACTGGAAGCTGATGGAATTCTTCGAGGATTCGCGGGTTGAGCTCTATAACCTGAAGGATGATATTGGCGAGGTTCAAAATTTGGCCGACAAGGAACAGTCACGGACTGAGCAAATGCTTGCTCAGCTAACTAAATGGCGTCAGGAAGTTGGAGCGCCACTGCCAATTGCCAATGAACGGCCAGCGGAACTAAAGGAAAAACGGACTCGCAATCGCCAATCGACCAAGTGATCATTGGAGACTGCGCACGATGATTTTGAGAGAAGTACTTGTCAGGAAGGGATCGGATGGATACGACTTCTACATTGGCTGCAGAACGGCTGCGCACAGATCCGAGAGTAATTCAAGCAAAGGAATTACTGCTGGCTGCATTGCAAGAAGCACAGTCTGCTATCGACGGAGTGAAAGCACCTAAAGAGTGTCTGCGAGAACAATATGCAGATTTGCTCCAGCGATTATCCAACGCACGTGGCGGTGCAACCTATTTTCCCTATTTGAGTAGTGGACTTGGCCGTGGGCCGTGGGTCGAATTGGCGGACGGAAGCGTGAAGTTGGATTTCATATCCGGCATCGGCGTGCATGGGTTAGGGCATAGTGATCCACGCATGATGGTTGCTGTCATCGATTCTTCCTTGGAAGACACTGTCATGCAGGGAAATCTACAACAGCACCCCGCATCACTAGAAATAAGCGAGCGCATTATCCGATTGGCACAAAGCAACGGAGCTGCCCTGGAACACTGTCTGTTGACCACCAGCGGTGCGATGGCAAATGAAAATGCTCTCAAGATTGCTTTTCACAATCGTGCACCTGCCGATCGAGTCTTGGCATTGGACAATTGTTTTGCTGGTCGGTCGATTGCCATGGCTCAATTGACGGACAGACCCCAATATCGATCGGGGTTGCCCACGGTACTAGCTGTGGACTATTTGCCCTCTGAAGACGTAGAGCATTCGGCTGAATCCCACCAGCGGGCTCTGCGGGCGCTCGATATCCATTTGGCGCGACATCCTGGCAAGCACGCTGCTTTGTGGCTTGAATTGGTTTCTGGCGAAGGTGGCTACTATCCCGGGTCAGCGGATTTCTTCAGCAAGCTTATCCGCCGAGCCAAATTAGATAACATCTTGATCGTCGTCGACGAAGTGCAGACATTTGGGCGACTAAGTTGTCCGTTCGCATTTCAACATTTGGGATTGGACAACTACGTAGATATCGTCACCATAGGCAAGATAACGCAATTATGCGCCACTCTTTATCGTGGTTCACTACGTCCCAAAGGCCCTTTGTTGAGCCAAACGTTTACCGCAGCTTCAAGTGCTATCGCAGCTGCCTTGACGACACTCGATGTCATCGACCACAGCGATTGTTTTGGACCGCGCGGACAGAACATGCAGAGATTTGAGTACTTTCAGGACAAATTACGTACTCTGTCTGGCAAGTACCCGGACAAAGTAAACGGACCATATGGCGAAGGTATGATGATTGCGTTCACTCCCGGGGATGGTTCCAGTGACCATGCTAATCGACTCGTGCATGCCTTATTTGACGCTGGTTTGATGTCCTTCGTCGCCGGCGCAAATCCAGCCCGGATCCGGTTTCTACCCCCACCGGCTGTGACTACGTACGAGCACATTGATGAAGCGATCTCGATTCTGGAAAGCGTGGTGGAACGGGAATTTGGAAATTTGTCCAAATAGGGATGAATTTTGGTGCCAAATTTTTCGTGAGCGATAAGCACAGTTGAAGTGCTTGGAAGCAAGTAAACGTCGGACTGATTTCTGGAGGCATGAAATGGAAATTGTCAGAGCGGTCCAGTTGAGTGATCTGGATGCTCTTTGGCAGCTAATAGAACAGGCGACGTACGGTCTCACAACTCTGCAAATAACCAAACAGCAACTCGCTGAGCGCATTGAACTGTCTAATTTCGCGTTTAATCGCAGAACAGAAAAACCCTCGGGTGAGCCCTACGTATTTGTTATGGAAGACATTGGCCAGGGAACACTAGATGGTCAGAGCCATTTAGTTGGACTTTCATGCATTTTCAGCAAAACAGGAGGATACGAACCTTTTTATAGCTACCGTCGAGTAGCTGAATCTAGATATTGTGAGTTACTTCAAAAGACGCTCGAAATTGAAACACTGCACTTAGAAAAGATCCATGATGGTCCCACGGAGATTGGCAGTCTGTTTTTGTCTCCCAACTTTCGGGGCCAGGGGCGAGGCAGATTATTGAGTTTATCGCGTTTCGCCTTTATTGGCTTATATCCCAGACGATTTTCGGAATACGTGATTGCAGAGATGCGAGGTGTTACGGACAACGATGGGACTTGTCCGTTTTGGGAAGCGATTGGCAGGCATTTTTTCCAGATGGATTTCCCGCAGGCGGACAGCCTGTCTACGTTGAACAAGCGCTTTATCGAAGACTTGATGCCACGCTATCCTATCTACACAAGCTTGCTTCCTGAGTCGACGCGAAGCATTATGGGAGAAGTGCATTCGCAAACTCGACCTGCGTTAGCCATGCTTGAATCGGAAGGTTTTCGAAAGATTGACCTGATCGACATATTCGACGGTGGACCGGTTGTCCGCTGTCGGCGAGATCAAATCGATGCTGTGCGACGCACACATCATCGCAAGGTCATCGCCAAAGATTGCGAAGAGGGAACCACCATGATTTTGGCCTCTACTTCAGGAGGCTTTCGTTCCATGCTCGGAAAAGTGCAGGTTGAGGCGGAGGGGGGCGTCAGGCTCGAGCCACAATGTGCCTCCCAGTTGCGAATCGATGTTGGCGACGAGATCCACTTATTGGAATTGTATCCGGCAGTGGATGCCAGCTCATCTTTAGGCGAACGCTTATGAAAGCTGTAATCGGAAAGCAACTTGATGGTGGAAAATGGCATCTCGGAGAAGGCACTTCATGGGAACGTCGCTCACCAGCTACGGGAGATCCAGTGTGGGTCGGACAATGGTCGAGTTTTGGACAACTCGATCAGGCGATTGCAGAGGCTCAATCAGCCTTTGGAGGCTGGGCGGAATCACATTTGGAAGATCGAATGACGTTTTGCCGGGCTTTCGCACAATACGTTCACCAGCATCAGTCCGAGTTGGCACATCTCATTGCCATTGAGACTGGTAAGCCACTTTGGGAAGCTCGCACTGAAGCTGCAGCGGTACAAAGCAAAGTAGATAATTCAATAGATGCCCTTTTGCATAGGCGATGGACCACTACTGGACCAAGCGGCGATTATATGGCCGTTACTAGATTCCGGCCGCATGGAGTGCTGCTAGTTTTAGGGCCGTTCAATTTGCCGGCTCATCTTCCGGGGGCGCATATCGTCCCCGCTCTGCTGGCAGGTAATACCGTCGTATTCAAACCTAGCGAACACACCCCTGCGACTGGCCAGTGGCTTGCGAGCGCTTGGCAACATGCAGGCCTCCCTCCCGGGGTACTCAACATGGTTCACGGAAGCAGTGAAATTGGGCAACAGGCAGTCGCAGATGAGCGAATTGCTGGCGTGCTATTTACCGGAAGTTATCAAGTCGGTGTGCAAATTCATCGCACGTTGGCTGGCAGACCAGAGAAACTTCTGGCACTTGAGTTGGGTGGAAACAATCCGTTAGTTGTGCACCGTACTAGCGATTTTAGACGAGCCGCGATAACTGCAGTCATGTCGGCGTACATTACCTCTGGCCAACGTTGTACTTGTGCGCGCAGACTGATTGTTACTGGGCGTGAAGATTTTGAAAAACTGTCCTGCGAACTATTGCAATTGATTCCAAAGATCAAGGTTGGATTGCCCTTGGATGAAATCGAACCCTTCATGGGTCCCCTTATCCATGGCGAGGCCGCAAGCCGCATGTTAACCGCACAAAATCAGTTGCTAGCCGTGCCTGGGTGCCATAGTCTGATTACCATGCAGACCTCCGAATGCTGCCCAGCTATGTTGACTCCTGGACTCATGGAAATCCCAGAGACTGCAGTGATTCCGGATTGTGAACATTTCGGTCCATTGCTATTGATGCAGTGCGCTGAAGATCTAGAACACGCGACAGAGATTGCGAATAGAACCAAATTTGGTTTGGCAGCAGGGTTTCTTGGTGACAGTGTGGATGACTTTCACTTTTTCCTACACCGTGTACGTGCAGGGATTGTGAATTGGAATCGCCAAACTACAGGAGCTAGTGGGCGACTGCCATTTGGAGGTATAGGTCAAAGTGGTAATCATCATCCGAGTGGATATTTTGCCGCTGACTATTGTTCGTATCCAGTAGCATCGCTAGAAAGTCATGACATGAGCGAGGCCAGCCGTTTGCTACCAGGCCTGGATTTCGGGGCTTAATTGAGCTGTCGAGAAATGAAGTCTGCCTGAGGATGAGAAGGCATGCACACTCAGATTCCAGTTGAAATTAATGTTGACGGGCTAGTAGGTCCTACGCATCATTACGGTGGACTGGGAGTTGGAAATCTAGCTTCACAAGAAAGTCGTTTCCAACTCAGTAGTCCGAAAGCCGCAGCCCTGGAGGGTCTACAAAAGGCGCTATTGGTTTCCGAACTTGGAGTGCCGCAGTATTTGTTTTTACCACCTATCCGGCCGCGATTGGCATGGCTTTCTGCCTTGGGGTTTCGTGGTAAACCGGCCAGACAGCTTGCGGAAGCTCTAGACGTTGACCCTGTGCTGGCGTCTGCAGCGCTCAGCAGTTCATTCATGTGGGCAGCAAACTCTGCGACTGTGACCAGCTGCCATGATTCTATTGATCGCCGTCTGCATATAACTCCAGCTAACTTGATTAGCAGTTGGCACCGTGGCGGCGAAGCCCTCGAACATCGTTCATCCATGGCGAGGCTAATTGGAGCACTCTCTGATAGTGAAATCCACGATTCATTACCCTCAATCGTCCCCTTACGTGATGAAGGGGCGGCCAACCATATGCGTCTTTGGAATCCGGAGACTGGAGACGCAATTCAGATCTTTGCTTATGGTTGCACCGCCGATGACCCATGGGAGGTTCAATGGGCTCAGCAACCAAACTTTTTCGCACGTCAGACACTAGAGGCTTCCCAAGCCCTTGCGCGATGCCATTGCCTGCCTTCGGACAGGTGCTTCTTTTTGCAACAACATCCTCAGGCTATCGCTCATGGAGTGTTCCACAACGACGTGATTGCGACCAGTCATGCCAACTTCATGATGCACCACGAGCTAGCGTACTATGATGCTGCCAGGCAGCTCGAAGAAATCGACGCGTGTTTTGACAAGAGCTGCGGCACTGCGTTGATTCGACTAGTAATTACCAATGATGAACTACCATTGTCCGAGGCGGTAGCCAGTTACTTTTTCAATTCGCAGATTGTGACACCACAATGCCACTTGTTGACCGGTGCGCGCATGGTGATGATTTGTCCGAACCAGTGCCAAACGATCGATAGTGCGCGCCGCCTCGTCGATCGTTTAGTCGCGGATCCACAGATCCCTATCGATGAAGTACGTTTCGTGTCCGTTGGCCAAAGCATGCATGGTGGTGGGGGGCCAGCCTGTCTCCGCCTACGGGTCCCTTTGAGCCATAAGCAGCTGGACGAAATCTCCCCCATGTTTCGTGTTACCAACCAGTTGGTGGATGTGCTTAGCAGCTTGGTTGACCGACTATATCCTGAACAACTCTTTCTCGACGATTTTCGTAGCGAATCATTACTGGAAATGTGCATGCAAGTTCCCCAGGAGTTGGAGTCCTGTGTCCTAGATTTGCACAACTCTCAATAAACAGTACTTCATCTTTGATTAAAACCGCTTCGGGTTTAATCAGTATCCCTTACCCAAATAATCGTCTCGCCTCACATATCTGTCCACAGGTCGGATGTAATAAGCCGCTCGTCGAGGTATACTTGCAACTCTCGCGGGAAGCAACCTGCTGGGCTTTTCTCACAACGGGTTCCAGCCTTTTGAATGAGATGAGTTAAATTGCAGGTAATAGACCTTCCGTTGAATGGGCCAACCCTTTTAGTTAATTAAATCCCTATCCTATTCACGCCAGAGCAATTTAGTTACTTCTCACTCTCAGCTTGCTTCTAGATTATTCCTCGACAGAAGCCCCGATGAGAGACCATGCGAAGAAGCCAATACTGCTCCACTCCTCGGTTTTCGTCAATTCGCTCTGTTGTCCTTTCTCCGCGTTATGTCATTCCAATGCCAACCAGGTCCGCAGAAATGCCCGATGATTTTGTAGGTAGTAGCAGACTTCAACCTAATCAATTCTTAAGAACCAAGATAGGTTGGCTCTTATTGGCCCTGTTGATACCGATTCATTCGGTGTCGGCACAAATTGTAGGCGATAAAGCACCCAAAAGCCTCATCTTTCAGGCTCTGACTCGTTCCACAAATAGTCGCTTAGAACCGGGCCGGTGTCTAAATTTACGCGCCCATGTGATTAACAACCAAGATGTGGAAGATGAAGGCGTATTAGTCGCCAAGGTCGAAGGATTTCCTGAAATTGAAAGCGCCTATCGCGTGCAGCTACGCCCCCATGAACAGGAGTTCGTCGACCTGCAGGTACAGATCCCCGAGGGTGTAACCGGTCGAAGCATGATCGAGATAACCGTAGTGATGATGGTCCGCTCAGGGGGCCGGGAGGTTATCTTGGATCGCCACGGCATACCGACCTCCCATAGCTTGAAGTTACAGGTAAGCCGACTGGAAGGTATGCCCGCCGTGGTGATGGAAGATGAAGAGGAAGACTATCCGGATTGGCAGTGGCCTAAGAAAGTTAAAGATTTGAGTTACGAATTGGCAATGGCAGCTCGGATAGATTCGGGAGCGCCCAGAGATGCCGCGATCTACGATTCGTTGCCCATGCCAACCAGTCCACTGGATTGGGAAAGTATCGACACGCTAATAATTTCCAAGCCCGATGCGTTTAGCGATGCAGCAGCCGTTGAATCGATTCGCAAGTTTCTGGACCGTGGCGGCCGAATGTGGGTCATGCTTAATCAAGTGCCCACGGAAACATTACGCCCATTTCTGGGTGCAGGTCAATTCTGCGAGACGATTGATACGGTTGAACTCGCGAATTTTATCGTCAATGTTCATGATGCGTCGAATTACATATCCCAGGATGATCTATCTGCAGAATTTCATCATCCTGCCGTCATGAAACGCGTTATTCAAACTGGAGGCGTCGTTACTCACGATATCGATGGCTGGCCCGTAGCCATTTGGATGCCTGCCGGAGAGGGCGAAATACTGCTGACGACTCTCGATAGCCGAGCCTGGATGACGGTTCGAGAACGTCAAACCTCTGCCGATCTACGATTTCAAAGCTTCTATACAACGAGGCTCTGGGCAAACAACATGGCTGCTCGCATCAACTTTGTGAAGTCGGATAGCTCTTTGGATGCGATGAAAATCGAATACCCAATGAAACAAATCGGAAACCCAATTGTTCCACGTACATGGGTAGCGGCCGCTCTAATTGGGTTCTGCATCGTCCTGATGTGTGCCAGCGTATGGCAAGCAATCCATTGGGATCTCAGTCGAATGGCTGTCTGGGCGCCGATTTTGGCCCTCTTGGCTAGTGGGATATTGCTTGGAGCATCTACTTGGGTTCGCAAAGACCTTGAGGAGAGTGATAGTCGTTTGCAATTGGTAAACGTAACTGCAGATGGTCAAAACGCAATGATTCAGGAGTCTGGTGTCGTTTTTATTAGTGATGCTCGCTCCATGGAATTGGCCAGCGAAACCGAAGGCCGTGGGCAGGCGGATGAGTCGCTAAACTCCGGAATACGAAGATTCGAAATTCAAGACCTCCATCGTTGGACGTTAAGCAATCAGTCCTGGCAACCCGGAACATGGCGTTACAAGTCACGGTATTCAATACCCCAGCACAACCTGACTGCCCTTGGAGAATTCTCCAGCCAAGGTGTCAAAATTTCAGCTCCTGCCGATTTGCCATCTCCACTTGAAGATCCGGTAGTTGCGTACGTTGCCGGCGATCCACTAATTCCTTCTGTGTCCGCAAACCAATTGCTAGCCGATGGCTCCCTTTCAGGGCGTGGAGATCGATGGGTTAGCAGTTCCATTATTACGGATGAACAACAAAGGCGCAGTGAAGTATACCGCGATGTATTTTCTCCGCGTGAACGGATTGCATCACCCCGACGCCGCGTCTACGGCTGGACTGAACGTTGGTCAGGAACAGAATGGACCTATGACTTGGCCCACTTGGGTTCTTCGTTGGTGAGTCTCCCCTTAAAACTTCAACGACCTCCATTGCACACGGAAATTCTTGTTCCTCACGGATTCGTCGACGTTCATGCTTCTACCAATGCAGTAGGTAAGTCCTACGCCTATGATGATCTCCACGGGAAATGGGTCGACGAAGCGTCGATGGCTTCCGACACTACTTTGAATTTTTGGCTGCCGCCCGAAGTGACACCATTTCGAGCATCGGAAATAGAGATTGAACTAGACATCAAGGCACCCGATCGGCAAGTCAAGTTGCTTTGTCCCTGCCAGGAACCAGCCGTGGTGATAGCCGAATTTGAAGCTCCCAGTGTGCCTTGGAAAAAAGTTATTGAGGATCCAGTTATCTTGGCGGATGCACTCGATGGCAATTTGCAGTTGCAAGTTGTCATCAGCGAGCGGCTAAGTGGTCAAACTGGAAATGTCATGACGACGGTTGTCAATTGGCAAATCAATCGCTTGCACGTGAGTTTCCGAGGCCAGGTCGAACCACGAGTGGAAATCTCGGCGAATAACTAGTCATTAGCAACTGGTAGTTTATCAATCTATTTCTTCTACGAACACTTTCAACTGTGAATTAGCGATGGGCAACGACTCTTCTCCTGTATTGCAAACGACGAATCTGTGCAAACGGTACGGTGACTTTACAGCGCTTGACGATTTGACGATTCACGTTGATCGTGGGCAGATTCTTGGATTTATAGGTCCGAATGGAGCAGGCAAAACGACCACCATCAAGATCCTGGTAGGTCTCTCGCGACCCACGTCCGGCTCAGCTCATATAGCTGGCGTAAATTGCAGTGAGCAAGCTGCTAAGATCAAGCACCTGGTTGGTTACATGCCGGATCGATTTGGTTCCTACGACAACATGCGAGTCCGAGAGTATCTCGACTTCTTCGGTGCGGTATTTGGCATCGCAGGCGCTCAAAGGCGCAAGCGGATAGAAGAAGTTCTGGAAATCACTAACGCGACCTATATGCAAGATAAGTTCGTCGAAAGCCTCAGCCATGGCATGCAACAAAGGGTAGGAATCGCGCGAACATTGTTGCATGATCCGGAAGTGCTAATCCTAGATGAACCAGCGAATGGTTTGGATCCCAAAGCTCGGATTGAGATGCGCGAGATCTTGCTCAGGTTGGCCGCTGAGGGAAAAACGCTGATTGTGACCAGTCACATCCTGCCAGAACTCGCTCGCATCTGTGATACCGTGGCCATTATCACGGGCGGCAAGTTGCGCGCCTTCGGCAAGCTTGATGAGGTAATGCGCGACCTATGTCCAATGCGTAGTTACGAAGTTCAGCTGGTTGCCCAAGAGGACGTACGCAATGCTGCTAATCTTTTGCAGGAGACATTGCAAGTCAAAGATATTTCTCTCAGTGAACAAGAACGAACCGTGCGTTTCCCAACCAGTGAGAGTGAACATGAATTGGCCAGTGTATTGGGCAAACTCGTGTCCTCTGGTGTCCAGGTAGCTCAGTTTCGTGAAGTTGTTGGAGACCTTGAAGATGCATTCCTGTTTGTAACTCGAGAAGAGGCTGACGCGAAGAGTTAGCCGTTAAGATCTTCTCAGTTGTTTGGCACTGAATACCTTCCTGCAGTAAAACATTTTGAAAAACAATATATGCAGCAGCTTAATATTCTTGCAAATCCTATTTTTTTTCGGGAACTGCTCAGCCGATTGAGGTCATGGAAGATGATGGCATCCTTGATTGCCGTGGCCTTGGTGAGTTGCATTTTAGTCCTATTACGTTGGCCAACAGATGCTCGTATCGATATCGTCAGCCAAGGTGCGATGCTAGTTTTCAGGCCGCTTGCGTTTGCCCTGACGCTGGCCGTGATGATGCTAGTTCCAGCCTTTCCCGCGACCTCTCTCGTGGCAGAGCGTAAGAAAGGTACCTTGGCTCTGCTTTTGAATTCTCCCAAGAGCCCGTTGGAAATATATCTGGGAAAATTAGCCAGCAACGTATTGTTAGCTCTCATCTTGATGAGTGTTAGTTTGCCTGCCTTAGCGGCCTGCGTGGCCATGGGAGGCATTTCCATTCGCAACCACATTCTGCCATTGGCAATTGTACTTCTCGTCATGGCAGTACAATATTCTGCCGTGGGACTGTGGATTAGCATCCGTGCCTCGTCAACTGATGCAAGTTTGCGTTGGACCTATGCCGCCATACTCGCGCTGGCAGTACTATCGGTTGGCCCGTTGGTATTTGTGGGCAATTTATCTGGCCTAGCGGGTCTGATAGCCCATTGGCTTACTGCAATTTCTCCCATGTCGGCCCTGCAGCAGATAACCGGATCACAAGGGGCGGCTGCCACCATAGGCATCAGCACGGGCTGGGTCGACTTCTTAGTGGCTAGCGCTGCCATTACGGCTCTCCTGGCTTGGTCAACACTAAGGTTGCTAGATCCCATTTTGTTGGATCGAGCACGACCCACTGGCAAGGTAATCACTGGCGACACTGGAGGCGCGCGTCGCAGACTGAACTACTTGGTAGATCCTAACAAGCGCAAGGCGGGAATTCCTTGGTGGTTGAATCCCGTCATGGTCAAGGAATTTCGGACTCGCAAGTTTGGTCGACTCCACTGGCTAATTCGATTGATATCCGTCTGCGCGATCATCTCGCTGCTGTTGACTGTGGTAGCTGCATCAGGCACCGTCAACTGGGGCGTTGAAAGAATAGCCGGACCATTAGTTCTGATGCAAATGGCGCTACTGCTGCTAGTTGGCCCAAGCCTGGGCGCGAACCTGATTGCTTCAGAGATCGAGAGCGGTGGCTGGCAGTTATTGCGGGTAACGCCAATTTCGGCGTTGCGCATCATGACGGGCAAGTTGATGAGTGCCTTCTGGACCCTAATGCTCGTCTTAATGGCGACTCTGCCTGGCTATTCGGTGATGAGCTACATCCAACCGGCCATCAGTGGTCAGGTTGGAAATGTCGTTATTTCGCTGGTTATAGCTGTGGCAATGGTGGTAACTATCAGCGCTCTGGTAAGTGCCTTTGCGCGAAGTACGGCAGTCGCCACAGCTACCAGCTATGGTTTGTTGTTGGTTGTGTTCGCCGGTACGCTGTTGATTTGGTTAGCTCGTGGCAAACCGTTTGGTCCCGTATTGGTAGAACGAGTTCTGCTAATTAATCCTGCAGCGGCTGCGCTCAGTGAAATGAAAACACCTGGATTTGAACAATTCAATCTGGCACCCACGAGTTGGTATATTTGCCTATCCATTGCCGCTGGTTGCACGGTTATATTGGCCCTGCGTATTTGGTCGCTATCGCGACCCGATTAACTCTCCTCCATTCAAGGTTTGCACAAGTAAGCACCTATGAATCAACGCAACGAACGTTTATTTCGAGATTTGCTGATAGATTGCAGTTACTTTGTCAGGCATGTGAGCCCCCTTCGGCAAGGCCTGTGGCTGGGTACGTTCGTTGCCCTGCTTATCGGATCGTATGCTACCTCTCAGGATTTAGTTCTCCTGCCGCATCGTTGGGAAATAGAACCGGAACTGGACGGCAGTTGGTCGTATCCTCTGCGAACAGCCAAACTGTTTCAACAACCTGAACGCATCACTTCTGGGTCACAAACCCGACGTGTAAGCGAAGCGCAGCGAGCGGGTCTTCTTTCCAGTTTTGAAATTGTTGAGGGACGCGCTGAGACCTTTGAAGCAATGAAATCTCAGCTAGTCAATTCTCCTCCAACCGATCGCACAGAATTCCTGGCCTTTGTTTCTGCCGTGTGCCGAATGGCAGATAGTGATGAAGCAGCTTGGCTTTGGAAAGCTGTCCAAGGGCAAGACCTTGCAATTCAATTAGTTGTTGAGCAGTGGGCAACTAAAGTTCATTCTAAAGAGCCACTGCCAAGCTGGAGGGCCCGTCTGGATGATCTAGAATCCGAGGGCCCAGGACTCATGGTCGCCATTGAGGGGCTAGCAGAGGTTGGAGGCTCCGAAGACCAACAGAGACTGATTGCATGGATTACCCAAGAAGATACTGCAGTTCCCGTGCGTCTGGCGTGCTGCAAGTCCCTCGGGAAACAAGTGCATACCGGGCTTGAGAATCTGGCAACGCAAATAGTAACCTCAAACGCACCCATGAGAGAATTGTTGGTAGCCTACCTTCTTGCAGAGCACGACAGCTCAGCTGCACGACAAATATTGTTACCTTTACTGCAATCCAGCTTGGCACCCGCTACGCGCTTGGCATACGACAATTTAGCCCGCAACGATCTTGCGTTAGCTTATGAACATGCAAATGACATGTTGGCTTCCGGGGATCACTATGTGCGATTGTCGGCCGTCAATGTATTGCATCAATTCGACGCTGTGGAAGATATGCGTCAGCAAGCGGTAGCAATTCAAGACGAAAACCCCACAGTGCGACGCACCGTGCGCGAACATCTGATTGAAAAAGCACAACAGGATCCCGGAAAATTTCGGGGAGCAGTTGACGAAATTGTCTCTTACCAACTGCAAGGCGGAAGCTGGCAGGGAATTGAACAGTCAATTCTGATCGCCGTGCGACTGGAAGAGCGAGAACGCTGTCCTCAACTATTGGCTCTACTCGAACATACTGAACCTGACGTTCATATTCGCGCTGCATGGGCACTGCAAGAACTAGCCAACTCGCCCGATATCATGCAAGCCATTCATGAGTACTGTCAAGGCTGGACTGAAAAACTGGACCAAGGAAACCTGATTGAACACAAGATTATATTACGCTTGGCGTACCTCTTAGAAGCCTTGGGCCGAAACAAGTACCAGCCCGCCAAGGAAATGTTGCAATTATATGTGCCGAAGAATTCACAGAAAATGAATCCGATCACTCGTACCAGTGCCATTTGGGCTTTGGGACGCATTTGGGAAGGTAGCCAGAATTTGGAGTTAGCCAAACAACTGGCGCAGCGAATGCTTGACAACGATCCGATAGCGCCTGAGGCAGACAGTGTGCAATATGTTTCCGCACTTGCCCTCGGTTACATCGGCTGCAAGGAGAGTATCAGACCATTGAATACAGCAGGGCCTGTGCCGCCACTCAAACTAGGCCACGCCGCTGCTTGGTCGCTCTCGCAATTGGGCGAATCCTCGTTCCTGGATTCAAGAAGAGAGCGATAATTTCAGATACTTGCGGCGCAATACGATACGAATTGCTTATCAAAAAAGGTGTTTTCAGAACCTATGATTGAGAGCCTAGGAAATGAACCCGAGAAACATGTTGTTTCAAGCGGCGGATTGGAGACGGCGCCCAGTGCGCGGGGTCTATCCGAAGATTGGACCGCCGTGGTTCTGGGGCTATGCATCCTCATATTAGGACTACTTAGCGTTCAGGTCACATCACCACCCGAAAACATCTCTGGTCCCACCAGCACTGAGACCAAGACTCTAGCAGAAAGCTGGCTAGCGGACTGCGTAGGAAAACCCGGTAAATGGAATGCGAATCCGGGGCTTGCATTTTACAAAAACGACAAATCCCTATTGGGCAGCATCATCGGTGCACTATTAGTTTGCACTGCGATTGGCGCCGTAGCCACTTGGCTTCAACGCAATTCAACTCGCCGATTCATAATAGCCTTTCCTCTAGTCTTCGTTATGTCCCTAATGGCATATGTTTTGTCTTCTCAAATCGTAATTGCCAATTACAACTTGGAATTCGCCTTGTGGGCTCTACTGGTCGGATTGATCGTCTGCAATACGTGTGGTACTCCACTGTGGCTCAAACCAGCGGTGCGAGGCGAGCTGTACATCAAAACTGGATTGGTCCTATTGGGAGCTGAGGTCCTTTTTGGACGTCTCTTGGCACTAGGCGTTCCAGGAATTTTTGTGTCGTGGGTGGTGACGCCAATCGTGTTGATTTCAACATACGTTTTTGGCCAACGGGTGTTAAAGATCCCGAGTCGTTCGCTCAATATGGTCGTGTCTGCAGATATGAGCGTGTGTGGGGTATCCGCTGCCATCGCAACGGCTGCGGCTTGCCGAGCCAAAAAAGAAGAGTTGTCCCTGGCAATAGGATTGTCCTTGTCCTTTACCGTCCTGTTGATGATTGTGATGCCCATCGCAGTTGAAACGCTTCAATTGGACCCCGTGGTTGGAGGAGCTTGGATTGGAGGAACCGTTGACTCTACCGGCGCAGTCGCAGCTTCTGCTTCGAGCGAATATTTAGGGGACGTTGGACTCCGCACAGCTACTACCGTGAAGATGATCCAGAATATCTTGATCGGGATTATCGCGTTCGGTGTCGCGGCCTATTGGACGCGCTGGGTAGACACAGCCGACCAATCGCAGCAGGTAGGACCGGCAGAAATCTGGCGACGTTTTCCAAAATTCGTGTTGGGGTTTCTTGCCGCCTCAATATTGTGCTCGATTCTTTTCGCCGGATCCCAAGCTGGCGAATTGCGAGTCTCCACCTCAACCGACGCTTTCACAAAGGGGCTTCGTGGTTGGCTCTTTTGCCTGGCATTTGTATGCATAGGCCTCGAGACGAATTTTCGAGAACTCTTCCCTTATTTTCGTAGTGGAAAGCCACTGATTCTGTATCTATCCGGACAAGCATTGAATCTGATTCTCACACTGGCAATGGCCTACCTGATGTATGGCGTTGTTTTTAAAACCTAAATCAACAGGCAAGTTCGCTAACTGCGCAACTACTGTCAAGGTCCGAAATGTCTTCACTTCGCAAATGGATGTTGTTCTCGTTTTGGTTCACACTGGTGGGTCTTACATGGACGATCATCTTGCCAAGGCTCAGCGAAGTACCTGGTATTCAGCAGCATATCGCTCGTATGGAACAGAAGGGGATTGTTGTCGAGGCCATGTTTTATACCGAACTCGATTGGCAGCCTCCACCGGGGGCCAGCTGGAGATGATTTCATCAAAGGGATCAATGGGGCAAAAGTCCATCCCAGCATTGACCAATCAATCGTCGGCAACGCTGCACTCTACCTTCAACATGTCTTGTTAGTTACCCTCATGGGAACCTGCTCGGGCTTGGTCGATTGCAAAATCAACTAGTTGCTGACACTGGAAAAAACCCGGCCACAAGTTGTGTCCTTGGCCTTGGGCGACAATCAGCTGGGCAACGTTTTGGGCATCTGATTGAGCGTATTGTTCCATTAGCTTGGCTGAATTCTCTTGTAATGGCACAACCTTGTCTTCATCGCCATGAATAATGCAAATTGGCACGCGAGCTCTTGCCAATACGTCGATCTTGGCAATCGGATTATGCTCCAGTAACGACTGTTGCAATTCGTTTACGGACAAACCATAGGCCGGAGCAGCTCGTTCCAAACCTGGATAAGCCAGAAGGTCAAACACAGGATATACACCCACGATCCCTGTAACCTTCTCTGGATTGTGAATTGCCCAGCTTGTTACCCAAAGACCACCTCGACTGCGTCCCAACAAACAAACTTTTTTAGCAAAGCCTCGGCTCTGAGTTAGTTCTTGATAAAGTGCATCAAAGAGGATTCTGCCCCTTGGACTTCCGTAGGCCTCACCGACATCGATTCCTGCCACGGCTATACCAGCCGCCGTGAATTGCTCGTGCATCCACTTTTCGTGACTGTCAGGATAGGCGGGTAGTGTCGGTGCATACATGATCCACGGTTGAGGTGAAGATCGCAGCGCCTCGTCTGGCCACAGAATAAACGCAGGACGATCTTCAACTAAGAACGACTCGCCAGGTAATATGAGTTCTTTGACGGGATGAGCGGTTGGAGTTTGATTCGATGCATATCGGGCGATAAACTCCACGATCGGTCCTGGATCGTCCAAGCCATGCGGATGATGCCCAACTCCAGGCTTGGCAATCAAAGTGATCGAGCCTCCCAAGTGGCGGTAGCGTTCTGCGATAACTCCTGTGTTCTCGTCCCATGGTACAACTTCGTCAGCATCCCCGTAGACGTGCAGCAACGGTACCTTCGCGTCTGCTAGTGGTTGGAGATTGTCGACAGGGTTCTTATCATAGGCTAGCGCCTCGGCTTCATCCTGAAATCCATAACCTTTGAGCACTAGCTGCCAATCGCGGCCGCTTCCTGGCCCTTTGCCTTTGCCACCTGGCCAGCTCTTGAAATCACAAACCGGTGCATCACCGTAGATGCAAGCAACCTGATCAGGGTTACTGGCCGCCCAGTTGTAGCAATACAACCCACCTCGACTCAGGCCGACAAGCGCGACTTTCTTGGCTAGCCCATATCTACCCGTTAGTTCTTCGTAAAACTTGTTCCAATGGGCAACAGCGACTGGTGAACCGAGCAAATCAGGTACCCGCATGTATGCGATGTGAAAACCACGTTCCAGCAGCGCAATATCTGGCTCTGGCTTGTGACCGAAAAACTCACCGTGCCAAACCCATGGACTCCCTTCTGCAACATCCTTGGGCGCAACAATTAACACTGGCTTGCCATCGACTTCGAAATCAAAACGCGGAAAACCATGCCATTCGGATTGCATACCTGGAAACGAAGGTCGGTCAACAGCCTCCGTCTGACCACAGGTAGCTCCACCCAACATGCACACCCAACACAACATGTAACAGATATTCCTTGGCGCCATCGCCAGTATCTCCTTCCTATAGTCGAAGTCCGATATCGTTGATTTGAAACAATGCCATGAAGTGTAACCGGATAACAGTTTCTCAATTGCAATAAACTACGTGCAGTTCTATTGCACCCGTCTAAACCCGATAGAACACCACCCACAAGATGTGTTTTACATGGCAGACTGGACAAAATGGGTTAAAAATTCAACCTACGCATATCGCAAACTGAGGGTAGAGCTGTTACTATCCTTGGCGGCTAATCGCCATCAGAGAAGGCCTGCGTTTCCATTTTTGAATTCGGATGCCCTGGATTCAGGTACCCTTAGGGCCTGACAAGCAGAAATCTCTCTTACCCAGCGAACTCAATTGAGTTTGCAAAGCCTAATCTCGAATTATTTGAGTTTTGTGTTGAGGTCTAATGATGAAGCTACCTAGATTGACATCCTTCCTGTTGGTTTGTGGGCTAAGCGGTTTTTCCCATGCTGCCATATGGACCGATAATTTTGACTCCTATGCCGCCGGCAATTTCACGTCCTTAAGCGGAGGCTGGACAGAATTCGCTGGTGCTGCCGAACCGGTGGCGATATCCACAGATGTGGCCCACAGTGGCAACCACTCTTTGAAATTGATTGAAGGCCCTTCCTCCGGCAATGGATACGGATCCGATGTGTTCGTAAACTTTCCGACTCTGCTCACCTCTGGGCAATACCAATTCCGATTTTGGCAGTTTGTGGAAACGGGATTTGACTCGACGTCGGACCTGTTTATCACAGAAGGATTATTGCCAGGTGCGTTCGACACGGGACTGGACATTGCTACCGATGGTGGAAATATTTTTGGAGGTGGCCAAGCCATCATCCCATGGCAATACACTACTACCGCTGCTTTTATTCCTCCGACAACTACCCTTGCTGCCATCCAATTTGGACAGTGGGCAGAACACGTAGTTAACATCAATCTCGACGCCGATACATTCAGCTATACTTACAACGGTGCAACTGTGGTAGCCAATGCACCGTGGAATATTACCGCAGCCGCACCTGCCTTAGCTGGCATGAATATTTGGGTTGGTAATGAAGTCGGTTCCAACGCTGATAACGTGGTTCAAGCAATCTATTACGATGATTTCTCGTTAACAGCAGTCCCAGAACCTTCTGCTGGTTTGCTGGTAGCGATTGGTTGTGCTGCGGTCGGTATGCGACGTCGTAAGCGATAATTTCGCTAATTTCTCAACTCAACATATTTTTCGAAACGGTTGCTCAATGAGCAACCTTTTTTTTTGAACCAATAGGACTCTTCCTGCTAAAACAAGAGCTGCAATTCGCCTTTTCGAAACGCGACAGTCTTGGATCGATTATCATATCTTGAGCTTTCGTTAAGAAAACAATCTACTGTCTTGACGATGGCGATCCCCTCCTCTTCCCTGCCCAACATACCCCAAAGCTTTCGGAACGACGCGCATGATCAGATCATTTTTCCGATGCCAGGAACTCTGGTCCGTACTTTCACTATCCCTACTACTTTCCGGTTCGTTTGGAGTGTCAACCACTTGCGCTGCCGATCCGTTTGAGTTTAGGCCTAACGATGTCGTCGCCGTGTTTGGCAATGGACTGGCCGATCGCATGCAACACGATCCATGGGTAGAGACGGTTCTGCAAAGTCACTTAAGGGACTTGAATGTTAGCTTTCGAAACATGAGTTTTTCGGGTGACATGGTAAACAAGCGGCCACGCAACCAAGGATTCACCAACGATGAAGAGTATTTGCAATTTGTCGCACCCAGCGTTGTATTCGTCATGTACGGATACAACGAATCCTTTGATGGCCCGGCTGGCGCGGATGCCTACGAGGTAGAACTGGTCAAACTAGTTGCGAGATATCGCGCGCTGCGCAGAGAACAAGGAGTCGATGCACGTTTTGTACTTTTCAGTCCCATTGCTTACGAATCAACGGGCGATCCAAATCTACCTGACGGCATTCAGCTAAACGCAAATTTGGCTGCGTATACAGAAGCAACTCGTCGCGCGGCTGCCGAGTCGCAAGCAACCTTCATCGATCTTTACTCCCCGACGTTTCAGCTTTTCGCATCTAGCCCGACTCAGTTCACGCTCAATGGAATTCATTTGAATGCAGCGGGTTATCACGAACTGGCAAACGTTATTTCCGAGGCTTTGCTGGATAAACCTTCACCTCCCGACGATGCCCTGGCCAGCATTTATGCTGCGGTCAAAGACAAGAATTGGCACTGGCACAACCGCTATCATGCCACGGATGGAAATGATATTTGGGGCGGACGTTCGACACTGACCTTTGTTGATGGTCAAAGCAATGCGGAAGTATTGCAACACGAACTAAAAATGCTAGACACAATGACGGCCAACCGCGATCCTGCGATTTGGGCAGCGGCCAAAGGTCGAGTTTATGAGGTCGATGATAGCAATGTACCACCACCAGTCCAAGTCACTTCAAATGTTGGAGGAGGTAGTAAGAGCTCCAGCAAAGAGAAAGAAGGCAACGTCGAGTACCTAAGTCCGGCGGATAGCATCGCCAAGATGATTGTGCCGGAAGGATACGAACTAAACGTTTTTGCGTCGGAGGAAATGTTTCCAGATATGGCCAATCCAGTGCAGATGCAAGTCGATGCGCATGGACGATTATGGGCTGCGTGCTGGAACACATATCCCAAGTGGGAGCCCTTGAAGGAAATGAACGACACTTTGATGATTTTCGAGGACACGGATCGAGATGGCGTGGCCGACCGACGCAAAATCTTCGCTCATGTCCACAACCCTTTGGGATTCGAATTTTGGGGTGGCGGTGTGGTCGTAACATCAGGCCCAGATCTGCTATTCCTCAAAGATACCGACGGAGACGATCAGGCTGATGTACGGTACGTTTTGCTGCAGGGCTTGGGAACTGCAGACACTCACCATGCCGCGAATAACCTGATCTACGGCCCCGACGGTGGAATCTACTGGCAAAGCGGAATCTTTTTGGTTCACAATCACGAAACACCATGGAAACGCAATCTGAACATCGGTGATTCTGGAATGTATCGATTCGATCCCCGCACATTCGTGATCACTCCCCATGCCGGAAATTCGCCGAACCCGCATGGTACAAGTTTCGATTATTGGGGCTATTGCTATGCCAATGACGGAACCGGCGGCAAGTCCTACCAAGTCCGACCCGAAGGCAAGGGCTTTAAGATGCATGAGCTCTTAACGAAAGAATTTCGGCCGGTCGCCGCCGACGAAATCCTCTCTTCGGAACACTTTCCTGATGACATGCAACAGGATTTTTTGATCTGCAATACCATTGGATTTCTGGGCGTTAAACAATACGACCTAGATCGCGATGGCGATGATGCCGGGCACCAATTTGGCGAGGTCTGGGGGACACCCGTTAAAGAGGTGATCAATAGCGAAGATCGCAACTTTCGACCGACCGACACTATCGTCGGAGAGGATGGAGCCTTGTACGTCTCCGACTGGCAAAATGTAATCATCGGCCATATGCAGCACAACATACGCGATCCTAACCGCGACCATTTGCATGGACGCATTATTCGTTTGACGGTTAAGAATCGGCCGCTTCAGAAGCCTGTAAGAATTTACGGTGAATCGATTGAGACGCTTCTCGATAACCTTAAACATCCCGTGAACGGCATCCGGCATCGAACTCGAGTCGAATTGAGTGGACGCGACTCGAAAGCAGTTATCGCCGCTACCCAAAAATGGATGGCTAATTTCAATCCCAATGATGAAACCGAAGCTCATCACTTATTGGAAGCGCTGTGGTTACACCAACAACACAACGTAAAAAACGAGGCACTGCTTGAAAAACTATTGAATTCCTCAGTTCCACATGCCGTTGTAGCTGCTAAAACGGTTCAACATTTTTGGTACAACGTGGATGCAAAGGGTGCCAGCGGATTTGCTGCACCGGCGGAAATTGAATTCGTCAAGTTCGAGGCTCCGAAACGACTTAGCACGGTAGAGCAGGACGCCTACCTGTTGGGATCGCAAATCTACCAACGCGAATCGCACTGTGCCACCTGTCACTTAGCTACTGGCCAAGGAAACGGTGTGGTCTATCCTTCATTAGTCGGCAGTGCCTGGGTCAACGGCAGCGAAGAACGCTTGGTAAAGATGGCCCTCCACGGTTTGTGGGGTAAGCTCGACGTGCACGGTAAGACATACGATCCAGCGCGTGGCGTTCCGCCAATGACGGCCTTCAAAAATCTATTAAACGACGAAGAATTGGCCGCTGTACTGACTTTCGTACGCAACACCTGGGGCAACAGCTCTTCTACCATCTCGTCCGAAACAGTCGCTCGTGTCCGCGCCGAAACCAGCACGCGTACAACATTCTGGCTGCCTGACGAATTGCTTGCGGAACATCCTTTGGAGGCCGAATTGATCTTAAAAGACATTGGCATAGATACGGAAACGTTTTCCAATGACGAGTTGGAAAACGAGTTGCTAGCTGCTGACCCTGCTGAGCTTGCGCAATTGGCAGATGTCACCGGAAACGCCGAACAAGGTAAGACTCTTTTCTACAAGTCTGCAGCCGCCTGTTTCGCTTGCCACGATCCTCCTACTGGAGCTAGGCGACTTGGGCCGGAGCTTTCCAAACTGCAGTCAGTATTGACGCCTGCGGAACTAGTGGACTCTGTTTTGCGACCCTCCAAGCGGATCGACAAAGATTTTGCTCAGATCACTATCCTGACGAATGCCGGGCAGATTTATACTGGCATACGAGTGTCGGAATCAGAAAATGAAATTGTGATCCATAACTTGGCTATGCCAGAACCGTTGACCTTGAACAAAGATGATATAGAAGACACGGTTGACTCGCGTACCTCCATCATGCCACCCGGTCTGGCAAAACAATTGAAAAATCGACAGGAGTTTAATGATCTGATCAAGTATATTCTCGAAATAAGGAAACGTTAGCTAACGCTTGTTCACGTCACGCCTTCGTTTCTTGACCGTGTTCATCTGACAGGCAGATCATGATTGCTGCGATGGTCAAATTTGTTCGTGTGGCATTTTGCACATGGGTAATAGCTTTTGGGCCCAACACACAGGCAGCGGATACGGCCCGGCTAAATGTCCGGATTGTGGACGCATCTGGCGAATTAACTGCGGCTCGAGCTTGGGTCGAAGTACAGGGAAAACGTTTTTTTCAGCCTTTACAACCAAGCACTGCAGTTGCCTACGCTAGAGACCAAAGCTTTAGTTGTGATGGAGAATTCGGTATCGAGGTTCCTGCCGGGACATTGCATGTCCACATCGAAAAAGGGAAAGAGTATTTTCCGATCGATGATGTGCTGGTTTTAGAATCGAACCATACAACCGACCACACGGTGCAATTGGTACGTTGGATCGACTTGACCGAGAGTGGATGGTATTCAGCAGACTTACACGTCCACTTTGGTCAGCAAGATCCGAAAATACTTCGGCAACTAGCCTTAGCTGACGATGTGAATCTCGTACCAGCCTTCAGCTACTGGCTCCGCGGCCGTGAGGAATCTTGGCGAGATAACTGGCCAGATGCAAGCTATCTAACACCTGACATTGTCGACACCAAACACGTTATCACACGCAACAATATCGAGATCGAACGCATACAGGCCAACGCAATCCCGGGTGGATCCGTTGGAGCAACCTTTCTGTTCAACCTCAAGAAACCCATCCTCGTTTCTGAGTTTGGAGAGTATTTCCCAACCGACGCAGCACTGGGCAAACTTGCCCAATCGATGTCTCCCCAGGTCGTTCTAGATAGTGACAAACCGGCCTGGTCGGAAACGGTAGTAGGTGCTGCATTAGGAGCCTTGGACACAATTCAGATTTGCCATAACCATTATCATCGCAATGCTACGCTCAACGGCGGCTGGGGAATGATAGGTCCAATTGCGGCAGGTGAGTCCAATTCAGCCGAGGGTGATGGACTTTTCCATCGCACGAATGGCCTCTACTACCGCCTGCTTAACTGTGGTTTTCACCTGGGCGTTTCTGGCGGGTCTGCGATAGGCGTCATGCCAGTACCAACCGGTTTTAACCGTGTTTATGCTCAAATTGATGGTCCATTGACAGCCGACAAAATGTGGACGGCTATTCGATCTGGAAGGTCGTTCGCTACTACCGGCCCGGTGTTGATGTTAAGCGCCAATGGCTGTTTGCCAGGCGAGTCCATTTCCGTTCGCTCTGCCAACGGCCAGAGTATAAGTATCGACATAGATGTCCAATCCATTGATCTGCTAGAAGGATTGCAACTAATCAACAATGGCAATGTTATTTCATCCTTGAACCTGCAGACTGAAAAACCTAACCCCATCATCCACCGGAATATGCACTTTGATTTGGCGCCCAACCGAAGCGGCTGGCTAGCTGCTCGAGTCATTTATCGTGCTCCAGATGGAATGCTACGACAGGCTCATACAAGTCCGATATACATTTCCGTTGACGACCAGCCAACGGCCTTTGCCGATGATGCCGCCTACATGCTACGTTGGATAGCCATCTTGGAAGAAATCGCCAAGACTCAGCCTGCACGATTTCCGTCCGCCGCCTTACAAGATCGTGTTCTTGCCGTCTACGATGCAGCCCGCCGAGTCTATCAAAAAGTGCTCAGCGATTCGCGGCAGTACTGGGACGACTAACGCCTGCTCGACAGGATCAGTGGGCCTCTGTGTCCATATCGACTGGTTTCACGGGGATGGTTCTGATACAAATCCGCAGTTAACGCACGGGAACGAATTTAAGGTTGGCTGGACAACAAAATGATAAATTCAAATATGGCAGAAATTATCAGCCAGAACTGGCAGTCTGCCATCGCAGCCGTATCGGAGGCTTGTGCGGCCGCTGGACGCCGTTATGAAGAAGTGACGATTGTAGGAGTTACCAAGTACGTTGCTCCTGAACTGGCTTGGCAACTGTCTTGCGCTGGATGCAAGATCCTTGGCGAGAATCGACCGCAGAGCTTGTGGGAAAAATATGAATATTTCAAACAACAAACTCCCGACGCAAATGAACCTGCCTGCCAATGGCACTTGATTGGGCATTTGCAACGCAACAAGGCTCGTCGAACGCTGCCTATGCTTTCTTGTCTGGAGTCTCTAGATAGCCTACGCTTAGCTGAATCAGTGAGCAGCTTGGCTCAGGATTTGAATATTGAATTGGACGTCTTGCTAGAAGTCAACATAACTCAAGACGCTAGTAAAACCGGACTCACCCCCCAAGAACTGCAACAACAGCTGCCACATTTCATGTCATTACCGGGTCTACGCCTGGCTGGTCTGATGGCAATGGCCACCCTAGGAGCCAACGGTGATGCGGCCCGATGCGAATTTGCCGCTGTACGCCAGTTACGGGACACTTTATCCGCCGCAAGTGGATTGGAATTGTCCAAATTGTCGATGGGAATGAGCGGAGATTTCCGTGAGGCTATTGCCGAAGGCGCTACCCAGGTTCGATTAGGTACTCTACTTTGGGATCGGGTAATAACACATGATTGAACTCGAAGAACTAGAGGGAGGAGTCGTTATTCCTGTCAGAGCCCAGCCAAATGCAAAGCGCAATGCCATCACGGGAGAACATAACGGTATGTTAAAAGTCGCCGTGACGGCTGCCCCAGAAGACGGCAAAGCCAACAAGGCCATTGCCGATGTCCTGGCCCGGTCTCTAGGAGTCGCGAAATCCAAGGTTCAGCTGCTTTCTGGTCAAACCAATCGGCAAAAGCGATTCCACGTCGAACATCTATCCATCGAACAAGTGCGCATCAAGATTCTGTCTGTCGAATAGCTACATCTCTTCACCACAGTTCTTCCACCGCTCACTACTCCATCCTGCGCGCTCCTATTGCACTTTGCTGCACTCAATCGCTGTACTTTCAATGAAAAATGTTTGAATTGAACTCTTCGTCCGTGGCTGCACGAATTGCTTTCAATGCGTCTCGTCGAATTATGCCGAATTGGTAGAATGCGATTGTGTGATCAATTCTAATTTTCGTGTGCATGCCTGTTACGTAGTGCCATGCCAGTTTGAAGGACAGCCTTGATGAAGCCCGTGGTGCAAATATCGTTAGACGTTACATCTATAGAAGAGGCTTTAGAAACTGCTGAGTTGGCATTGTCCTCTGGGGTAGATTGGCTTGAGGCAGGAACTCCCTTGATATTGGCCGAAGGTCTTAGGGCGGTTCGGGAATTGCGTGCACGATTTCCAGAAACACCAATCGTAGCCGACCTTAAAACTATGGATGGAGGCTATTTGGAAGCCGAGATGATGGCCAAAGCGGGAGCAAATTATGTTGTCGTCATGGCTCGAGCTCATGAAGAGACAATCAAAGTCGTTTGCCAAGCTGGGAAGGATTATGGAATTGGCGTTATGGGGGACAACTTGGGGTGCCCTAACATGATCGATGGCGCACGACTGCTCGAAGACCTCGGTTGCGATGTGATCATCCACCATATAGGATTTGATGAGCGCAGAGGAATAGCCGCCCGCGGAGAAACGGCTCCCACACCTTTGGATCAACTGCGCGAAGTGGTCAGTGCTGTAAGCGTTCCGGTGCAAGCTGTCGGCGGTCTATCCATCGATCAAGCAATTCAAACACCCAGCTTCGGTGCTCCGCTGGTTGTAATTGGAGCCCCACTAGCGATTGAACCGGACAGGTTTGCACGAGCAGGTGGCAACCTGGGCGAGGTGTTAAAGCAGATTTGCGATCAAGTACACGCTTATGGCGATGTACCCGTGAAGGGCAAGCAACTCTAAGGCATGCTCATAGATATCACGAGAATCCGGCATAACTTTGGGCAACCTCACAGATGTTTGCATCAAGGCAATTTATTTTTGAGAATTGCCTGAAGCTATGGCGTTTTCAGTCCGACCGATTGCGTTCGTAACCGTCATGCATTCGCCCAGACGAGTCATTCGCCGTCAGCCGAATATTTCCTGATGTAACTGCTTAGACGGTGCTTCTTGGCTGTGTTTTCGCTGGTCATGTAGCGAATCTTGCCAAAAATTGCTCGCTCTGGTCCCCACGCCCGATCATAGCGACCCAGAACCCAAAAAATTCCACTGTAAGAGTTCGGATCGCGTCCATCTAGCGCGTATTTGTTGTTCAATTCAACCATATTTCGAAGTGCAGTATGCGGATCAGGTGACCACTGCAAAATCTTCTTGCCCCACAACATGCGCATGTAATTGTGTATTCTTCCTTCTCTAACTAGTTGGCGTTGGGCTGCATTCCAAATCTCGTCATGGGTCTCAGATGCATCCAGCTGTTGTCGTGAATACACGTATGGTCGAGGATCATTTTTGTGCTTTCCCAAAGTCTCTTGAGCCCAAGTGGGTAACGACTTGAATTGAGCGTAATTTGGCTCGCGAAAGCACATATTGAAACCAATCTCGCGCCATGTACACAATTGATCCAAAAATGCCTCTAGGTGTTTGCTAACACCCCAGAATCCCTCGACTTTGCCATTGGGTATGCTTAGTTTTCCAAGATTCCAATGCTCACTCTCCATGACGTCCGAAAAGACCTCATGCGCCGAAATATGGCCAAAGTGAAGATAGGGACTCAACTCGCTCGCTCCTAGCTCATCGGGTTCATTGCGATCGCCGTCGTAGCTTGCTAGGCGTTGTGCAATAAATCGCTTCAAGAACCGTTTTGCTTCGCGAGATCCTCCTGCCAATACCCCAGGTGCAACTCCATGATCTATTGGAAAATGGAAAAGGCCGGTACTTGCCAATAGACCATCAATCTCGGACCTTGGCCATCTTTGCAGGAACTCTCCTGGGACTTCGCCGAGCTGCGGAATTCCCTTTAGCTTGCTATTGGCTAACGGAGTTGCTTCTGGGAAACCATGCAAATGCTCGGGGAGTTCCTTTTGCATCCAGCGACGATAAGAATGGGCCACAGTAAATGTTCGGTCAGCATGAGACATAGGCATGAGCCCGTTGCTGTCAACGGCCACGAGAGGACAGGCAACGCGGCGCGCCGCTAAGCGATTCATGTGGGGATGAAAGAAACAGGGAAAATCATCCGTTACAATCGCAGTAGCTTGCTTGCTAAGCGTTTCAATCAAATGACTGGCGGATCCAGCTTGTGGTTCCAGATACGGATAGTACGTCACATTCTTGTCACTACAGGATACGTCGTTATCGATCATGCCTTCGATGACAAAGCGATGAAACCGGTCACAGGCCCAGCGATAACCGCATCTCAAGGGTTCCAATATCAGCAGCGGTTTTTTATAGCTTAGGGCTAAATCTCGCGCATGCTGAAGTGCGAAGTTATAGCGGACCCGCCGGAAGGCCGTCATCCAATAGACAACGTAATTGCTAGTTCCTGAAACTCTCGCTTCATTCAAGTTACGGATTCTGATTCCTGGAACTGGCTCGCCCACGATGACTTCCTGTACTTTTTCTAAATACATCTAGTAGCTTTATTGGCAAGATTGAAGCTCAACCTTGGGCAACGGCTTAACTAGGATATACTAGGCCTAATCTAAAGAATGGTCTGCCCCGGGGTCTGCCACTCCTAGCAAAGTCGAATACCACGGCAAACCGGATTGTCCTTCTACGGATCAGCTCCCTTACGAGTTGAATACAGGACTCTCGACCAAATTCAAACTCACATTTTTGCTTCTCCTAGCTTAATTTTTAATTGCTCATGCCTCGGACCAGAAAAAAACGCCCCAATTGGCCTTACCGCCTGACCTGGCTGGTCATCTGTTTTCTTCTGGGTAGCTATTTAACAACGCAAACCATCCTTACGGGACTAAGTCACCGACATCGCAGTTACGGTGTCGATTGGCCCATGGCGTTCATCGCGGGCTGTCTCGACACCATTTTTGCAATCTGGTTCGTAACAGTTGGTGCCTGCATTGGCAGCTTTTTAAACGTGGTTGCCTATCGGGTACCTCTTGGTCGATACGTGGGGGGACATTCGGGTTGTCCCTACTGCGGCACGCCAATCGACAGCCTGGATAACATTCCTGTTCTCGCCTGGATCAAACTCCGCGGACGATGTCGCACTTGCCGGCTGCCTATTTCCATCCAATACCCCTTGGTGGAATTTGCTGTTGCAGCTGTTTTCTTTGTAGTCTTCGTTTCCGAATTTGCTACCAACGGTGCAAATCTTCCCATGAATACTGCTAATTCAGCAGGCTTGGGAGGTTTGGTCCGCATCAATCTCACTCCAACGCTGGTGTTGCGAACTGTTAGTTACCTAGTCGTTCTAAGCGGACTCATCGCAGCCGCTTTGATTGCAGTTAAGGGAGGGCGCGTCCCGCTCAAACTATATATCTGGACGCTCATACCTCATTGCGTAGTAAGCTTATGTTTGCCCAAGACAAGCGTTGCACCCTGGCAATCAAACTTGGCAGCTTTGGGACCCATCGATGAGCGTCTACAAATTGCCGCCTCCCTTATGGCTGGCCTGGCGGCAGGCACAGCCCTGGGACGATTGTTGGTACCCGTTCTTTTTCCTGGCTACGATCGAACTCTGGTCGCAAGTGATCCCTCTTCTCGTTCTGCACGACAATTTGTTGGTGCTCTGGCAGTCCTTGGCTGTACGTTAGGTTGGCAATGGACCGTGGCAGGAACCTGGTGCGTGGTAGCGTGCGGCCTATTATGTGTTCTCTTCCTACGGGGATCCAAAAGGCTGTCCGTTGGTGATTTGACCGTTTGGGTATGGCTGGGGTTTTTGCTGTTCCGCGCGAATTGGTCGTTCATTGCCAGAATTCCCTCTCCATTCGAAACGTGGCCGGAAATCGTCCGCCAAATTCTGGGTGCACTAATGCTTGCACCGATCTGTATCGCCTATCGATTGCAAGCCCCTACTCTTGGGATCAGCGATACCCACAAAGAGCCTCATGAAATGGATGTGGAAAATACTCCTCCTACGCTTTTTACCGAAGAACTTGCGTGCCAAAATGAGAATCTTCCTCCGTCTCAATCGCACTCGGCACCGCCACACCCCCTCCAGTGAAGGATTGCAAGTCTCATAGTTCGCTGAAATCGCCATCCTTCATGACCGATACAACCGATGCCTTGGGGTGTTGAACATTGGAATGTAGCGGATTTGTCCCCATGATGGCGTCGATCTTGCCGACGAATTTCGATGGCGTTGGATTGGGTTTGGCGTTATACTAGCCTCCTAGCTTAGTTCGGGGACCTCGATAATATGCTAGTGCAGAATTGTGCACTCCCACCAACCTACCTACCTTTAATTTTCATCCCTGATTACTACTCACCCAACGGCCAAAGCGGAAACCGCTTGGACTCCCAGGTGAAATTTAATGCTGCAACCTGTGCAGCCAAACTACAATCCATCTTTAGAAGAGTTGGGATATTTCCAGCTTGCGTGGGGCGTCATCCCTCCTGCCCCATATAAGGACTAGTATGAGCAGTATTGCACAAAATACGAACTACGCAGCCACCCGAACATGGTACCAAGGATTGATGTCGCTCGGCATTGTTCGTTGGTCTTTGCTTGGAATAGCTGTTGGAGCAATCCTCGCAATTAGCTGGCAAAACAACTGGTTTCTTCCTAGCGCAAAATCAAATTATGGTCAGCTACTCACATATACCGTCGTTTCTCGCGATCTGCCGATCACAGTGATCGAGCGAGGTAACTTGGAAAGCCAGACCAATATCCAGGTCTTTTGTGAAGTTGAAGATGTACGCAGCGACGGTATCAATGGTACTCCCATCGTTTGGATCATTCCTAATGGATCTTCCGTTGCGCAGGGCGACCTGATTTGCGAGCTCGATTCCACCGCGATTCAATCTGAGTTGGATGAACAGATACTCGACACCGAAGAAGCACGTAGTGCTTGCCTGCAGGCGGAATCAAATGTCGAGAGTCAATCGATCCAAAACGAAACGGCTGAGGATAAAGCAGAGTTGGATTTTCAACTCGCGCAACTTGAACTCAATATGTTCTTGGATCCTGAGAAAGGTTCCCAGCAACTGGCAGTAGAAGCCATCAAACGCCAATTAGATGATCTAAATAACGACATATTGGCGGCGGAAATGAATTTGAAATTGCGCCGCAATGAGAAGGTAGGCATCGAGAGCTTGTTCAAACTGGGCTATGCCGGAAAGAGTGAAAAAGATCGGTCCGAGCTTAGTTACTTACAGGCCGAAGGTGATTATGCTGCCCAACTGAACAAGCTTCAAACCCAGATGGCAACTTTGGCCAAGCTAGAATCTTTCGATCGCCAGATGAAGCAGCTTGAATTAGAAGGGAAAGTGGGCACTGCAGAACAAAACCTTAAGCAAGTGCAGGTTACCAACATAGCCAAAATGGAGCAGATGAGGGCTATCCTGAGTGCTCGTCGCGAACAACTACAAAAGGAAGAGGAGCGACTGCGTCGATACACCGACCAGTTGGCAAAATGCCGGATCTATGCCCCACAGGAAGGCATGGTTGCCTATGCAACCAGCAGCCGCGATGAAGAGATCCGAGAAGGCGCTCCAATTCGCCCCCGACAGCACATCCTGTCTATACCGAATCTTCGCCAGATGCAGGTCGTAACCAACATTCACGAATCGTCATTGGATCGAGTCCAACCCGGATTAAAAGCGACTATTACAGTAGATGCATTTGCAGACCGATCCTATACCGGCACAATCAAGTCCGTCGCCGTCTTGCCGGAACGAAACTACTATACCGATACCAAGACCTATGCCACGGTAGTAACCATCGATGACGAAGTTTATCAACTGAAACCGGGCATGACGGCCGTATGCGAAGTCCATGTAGATTACATCCCGGATGTCCACGCCGTTCCGGTGCAGGCAATTGTTCAAAGAGAAGGTCAAACCTGGTTGTATATTGAAAAAGAAGGCAGTCCCGTCCGACAAGAAGTTACCCTGGGCGCCAGCAACGATCAGTATGTAGCAGTCACGGAAGGAATTCACGAAGGCGATAACGTGATCCTAACACCAGGAACACTTTTAGAAGCAGATGATCACGTTCCTTCTTCAAACAATTCCAATCGAGAATCCGAGACTCTAGTTGCGGCGCACGATAAACCAACTCCAATCAACTAAATAGCCGTTCGCAATTATGATCTGAGACCTGACGGTCGCAACGCCTCGGGTAAGTACTCGAGACCCGGCCGTTCACGCGTCGCGACTTGATTGTGAGAAGTCACGGAAAAGGCAGGTCAATCCCGGCGTGTGGCTCGCAACTTTTAAACTAGCACTCCGCAATCTCTTTCTGCACAAACTGCGCAGCTTTCTTACCGTACTAGGCACGATTCTCGGTGTGGCCTCCGTAATTGCCATGTTGAGCGTTGGAGAGGGGTCGAAGCAGGCGGCCGTGGAGCAAATTCGTCAGCTGGGTGCGAAAAACGTCATGGTGCGTAGCGTTCGCCCAGGCAGCGGCAAAGAACAAAGTTCGTCAAGCACTCAGAATCAAAACAGCTCCAGAATTCTAGAATACGGACTGAAATACGAGGATCATCGCCTATTGGATGGAGCCCTACCTCGCAATATTGTTTCTCACGTTGTCCCCATCATGTTGCTCCGTAAGAATGCGCAGCATGAGCGATTTCGAATCGCTAACGCCCGCGTTCTGGGTACGATTCCAGAACTTGTTCAAGTAAAGAATCTTAAATTGGATCGAGGCCGTTTTATCAATGAATCCGACATACGCGATCTAACAAACGTGATGGTCGTCAGCGAAGGTGCCGCCAAGAAACTATTTGGTTTCCAAGATCCTATGAATCAAGCCGTGCTTCTTGAAGATAAGGCTTTTCGTGTGGTGGGTGTACTAAAACAACAAGCTTCAGGGAATGCTACAGCCGGACAAGTAGGCACGGAAGACCTAAATGATGATCTCTATATTCCGTTATCTTCTGCCAGAAGCCGATTAGGTGACCGGCAACGCATCGTAACCGCAGGAAGTCGTTCGTATGAACGCAATGAGATAAGCGAACTTGCCATCTCCGCCATGAGCGAGGACTATGTACCTCAAATCGCGGAAATGATTCGCAAACTATTGGAAACCAGAAAACGCTCTGCCCAAGAGTATGAGGTCGTGGTCCCCTTGGAATTGCTGCAGCAAGCCGAACACGAAAAACGCATTTGGAATATGGTGCTCGGCTCTATCGCAGGCATTTCATTGCTGGTCGGAGGTATTGGCATCATGAATATCATGCTGGCCACAGTAACCGAGCGAACACGCGAAATTGGCATACGCCGAGCGATTGGAGCCAAACGCTTTGATATCATCCGACAGTTTCTTATTGAAACCATCGTATTGAGTACAACCGGTGGTCTAATCGGCATCTTCCTCGGCGTCTTTATTCCTTGGGCCGTTACACATTTTGCAGGTATCCCGACTTCTACCAGCCTCTGGAGCGTGGTGATTGCATTTGCAATTTCCGTCTTGACCGGGATTGTGTTTGGCGTCTACCCGGCGCGCAAGGCCGCTATGATGAACCCCATTGAGGCCCTGCGGCATCAGTAAGTTTGTGGTTATTTAGCTCTGTTCTCCTGCGGACCAAAGACACCGCGACTTGCCGATGAACCCCAGTTTTGCGAATTAAATTCAGCAGATCTACCTGGAGCAATGGTAAGCCAATTCCATTCACCCTGATGCACAACTCTCGCAATTAGGATCATTTGTCCGACATGGTAGGAGATGTGCGTAATGGAACGCAGCAACGCGTCAGCAAGCGTATGTGACTCACCCCGAATTGTAATCATTCGTTCTTGAGATTCTCCGCGCATGATCTCAATTGCTGAGAGGAGTTTTACCCAGCCGGAATCAAAGTACTCTAGCAATGATTCTCGGGATCCTTCCCATTCTGCAAACTCCTTTTCTCGTTCGCGATCTGGTTTCTCGCCATCGGACATCAAGAAGTCGGTCCACCTGCTACGAAGATTGCCTCCCAAGTGACGAAGAATAATCGCCACCGAGTTTGCACCTTCAGCAGGTCGGCAGTTCAATTCTGTGTCAGTTAGCTGGGATAGAATCCCATCAATCATGCGGCGATACGAATCCACAGTTTTAAGTGATGAATCGAGCCAATGATCTACGCAAGTCTTCGTCATAAACATTCACTTGGGGCTATTGTCATAAAAAGTCATAAATCGATTGTCTTTTGGGCCATTCTGTGTTGACAACCTTGGTCTGAAACTCCTTCCAGTTCGTTTGTGCATCGGGCGGCACGGTTTGGTTCAGCCAAATGGCAAGTGGTTCTCGTTCAGCAAATTCAAGCATACCAAAATCAATTTTGATGCGGCCCAACCCACGACAAAGGTGAACTGAACCCCAACCCGGGAAACTTCTCCAGCGCAGTGAAAGGCCGGCAACGGGAATTTGAGATACTCCAAAAGTGCCCACATATGTGATGTGATGTTCTGTCACTCGGATTCGAAAACAGAGACAATGCCATAAATTAATAATGGCCACCATCAGCCAGCTACCCCAAAAAACTGCACTTCCCAGCGCCCATAAACGAGGATTGGGGAAGGATCCATCCACGTTCCAATAAGCCACGGTAAAGTTCAGCACTAGTATCACCACAAAGAATGGTACAAACACCATCGAGTATTGGCGGTGCACCCGCGCTCGAAGAGAGTAATTCGAAGCGCATTGAAAAACCAGTCGTGTTAGAGAAATTGTAAAGTTAAAACGAACGCGAGTATCGCCACACAGATGGCACCCAATAGAATTGGCAAGTAGATGCGAGGAGAAATGTTGGACGGATCATCATCTTCATGGATCGTGCCTCCACTGTGATCCACAATCCATTCTGGTACTTTTCCCAGAACAGCATAAAGTGCACCTAGCGCAGAACCAGCCCCAAGGAATGTCCACGTGCGGATGTCACCAGCGCCTATGAAGACTGACCAACAGAGCAACGCAAACAGCACAACTGAGAGTATAGCGGCGAAAATTCGATTCATGGGCAATTGACTCATCGCAATAGAATTGCTTGCTTAGTTGTACAGTGCCTTGAAGATCACGCGAAAAACACAATATGCCAAACCTGTCACTTGATTGGGATCCTGCATCCGAAGAAATCCAAATGAATGTAGCCAGCACCGCGAGACTGAAGTCGCTGGCGAAACACGCTACTCAAGAGTTCTATCATGGTGGTGGCTACTCTGCCTGGCAATCCTATCACCGCATCGACATGAACGCCTTCGATGTGGCATTTGCGGACGTCACCTATAGCAACTGCTGCCTGGACAACTCTCCATAGCCATGCCTAAATTAATCAAGGAACGCACTGTCGCACGGTATCTGCATTTTGATATCTCGCGTGCATCCCGTTTTGAAAAAATCACTGACCTGACCATACAAATCGACAAAGGTTACCAGAAATACTTATGGTGATTGCTAAAGCTCAGTACAACTCGTCCCAACTCTCGATTTTTGGATACGTCCGTATGCCAGCACTGACATGCCAAAGCTACTGCTCAATTCTAGTTGTATTTTGGATTCTAGTATCCCGAATCCAGCCGTGTCCTGGCCAAACGCAGCTACCTGTCGAATTCAAGGCTGAGATAGCTCAACACATGGTTCAATTGTCCCATGAACAGGGCCAAGCCTCGCGCGGCGCTGCGATCTTTGCATCCGCCCAACTGGCTTGTCTTTCCTGCCACCGGATTAACCAACACGGCGGGACGATCGGTCCCAATTTAACCCAGTTGGCAACTCAACGAACGGATGCACAAATTGTTGCTTCGGTTTTGTGGCCCAACCACGAAGTTCTTGATCCTTACCGAGTTGTCCAAGTGCTAACGGTCGATGGCGAGGCAGTTCGTGGGTTCGTACATCCATCGGAATCTGGCAAACTGCGATTGGTCGACCCGAATTCGAATACCACCACAGATTTTGACCTGCAAGCAGACATCGAAGTGGTAACGGCCGCTCCCTCGATCATGCCGGAAGGCCTTGTCACCAATCTAACAGTACAGCAACAGGCTGACTTGTTTGCCTTTCTGTTGGATTTGGGACGTTCGCAAAGATTGCGCCCGGAGATTGTCGACTCGATTCTTGCTACAGCTCAGTCGCATGCGCCGGCCCCCTTCCCCCTCACACGCGAACCGTTGTTGGCTGAAACCTATCCGAGCTGGAATGCCCATGTGAATCGAGATCGCCTTTACGATTTCTATACCAAAGAGGCTAACTACTTTCGAACCGCAGCCCTCGAACAACATCTGCTGATGGAATTCCCAGGCCTAGATGGAGGCGAGCAGGGACACTGGGGAAATCAATCCGAGGCCACCTGGGCCAGTGATGATTGGAATCAAATGCAATTAGGTTCACTTCAATGCGGTGTCTTTCACGGACACGATAAACTGACTGTCCGGCGGGCGGTATGTGTAGCACTAGGAGAGCCTGCATCCCTCTTTGTGTGCTTCGACCCGGAGAGTCTTACTTATCGCCAGCTGTGGACAGGGGGCTTTCTTGAATTTTCTTCCGTTCGCCACGGATTTCTGGATGGGCTACGCCCAGCTGGTCCCAGCGTGGATTTGCCAGAAATTGGTAGTCCACCAGTCGCAGCCAAGTATCTCGGCTACTACCGCATTGGCGCTCGTGTTGCCTTTGCTTATGAAATAGATGGAAAAGAAATATGGGATGCTCCATGGGTAAGGGATGGCCAATTTAGCCGCGAAGTAGCAGCTCGTAGCGAACACTCTCTCAGCAAACATCTAGCCCAAATACCGCAGCAATGGCCTACGATTGTCTCTACCCAGGTCACTCTAGGAGCGCAGAGCCCCTACGCGATCGATACGATTGGTTTGCCCTACGACAATCCCTGGAATTCCCTAATGTATATTGGGGACCATGATATCGATGCTAATGGGAATATCTACTTCACAACTATGCAAGGGGATGTTTGGAGAGCAGAGCCGCTTTCCTTGACTCAGACGACAATACATTGGAAAAGATTTGCGGCGGGACTCCATCAACCTCTGGGACTCAAGGTGGATCAGGACGGCATTTT
>JAGQOY010000078.1 GCA_020427005.1 Planctomycetales bacterium | reverse complement strand
TGTAAGTACGTGACTTGAGAATTCCAAGTTTTATTTCTTTGTCCGTCCATGCCTGCGTTCGAAACACAGCGAGGCCTGGCGGGATGAAAATTGGGTTTTTGGAATCTAATCCCGAGTCATTGTTCGTTCTCTGGGCAACAGTAGATGGCAGGTCAACTGATAACGTTTGATGGGTATTCACTTCACTGGATCTCGTTAACTCAGTTGGTTTCTGCGGTTCAATTTCCGCCATGCGAACGTCTAGTGAATTGCCTTCGACTAGTGAATTGCCTTCGACTAGTGAATTGCCTTCGACTAGTGAATTGCCTTCGACTAGTGAATTGGCTTCGACTAGTGAATTGGCTTCAGTCGGTGAATTGGCTTCGAGTGGAGGAAGTGTAAGCGGCAATTCTGGGGCAACCTTGGCTCCAAGTTTGAGAGCAACCGAATTACCGACGTCAGGCAACTGAATACTATCAGGTACATCGGTCGGTGCAGCAGAAGATGTCGTGTCGTTCAACTCAGTCGCAAAGTCCCGAAAAGCATCGTTAGCGGAACTGCCGGCCTTCGGCTTGGGCTCTCCGGCCGAATTCAATTCAAAACCTGTTCTATTTGCAGTTGGTGTAGGGATATTCGCCAAATCTGCGCGAGTTCCCGAATCGAAAGGGCGGGCAAGTTTACTTTCCGATTTTTCGGCAGGCCCGTCGCTCGTATCGATAATTCCTCCGTCAACAACAGCTGAGTTGGCACTGGAATCCTTTACGATGGGGACATTTGGATCGGAAACCAAACCTACCCAGCGGGTCATTTTCGTCACATTGAAAAGGCCAACGACGATCAGTAAACAGGCGGAAAGTGCGGCAAATTGCAACCAGCGAGGATGGAAGGAATTTGTTCTGGAGATTTCCAGTTCGTCCGGCACAGATTGGGAAGGCTGAGTAGCCGCGTTTGCCGATGAATCGGCAGCGTGTAGGAGTGGCTGTGAAGCTTGATCGGCTTCCTCAATGACTTTTTGCTCGTCGTCTACCAAATCGATGGCTGTTCCCGCAGTATCGACCTCTGACTCGAGGTGATCGTCTTCATTAAGTGAATCAGACTCAGGGGAAATCGACGACTCCCGGTCTACCTGAGACACTTGTCCGGTAGCAGCATTTTGGATAACAGAATCGAATTCTTGGGAGCCCCCAATAATCGATTGAGAGCCTTCGTCTGCAATCTCCTGCTCATCTGCCAGGATGATTTCGGTGCTCAAGTCATTCGAATTGTCGTCAACATCATCCGCAGGTTCCGGAAAGAGACCTAGATCCGATTTCAGGCCTGAGCCTTCCGATTCGATGTTAGTATTTTTCTCAGCAACGTCCGACGGCCGCTCAATGTTCGAATGGGCAGAATGGTCTGAGACCACCGTTGAAGGCGAAGGCTGTACGGTCCGAGGCAAATCGATGTTACTCAGCGGTCCCTGCCAGCCTGGCAACATGAGTACCAGCTTTCGCACGCGCCGAAGATCTGCCAACATTTGCTGGGCTTCGGGATCTGACTCCAGGCGGGATTCTACAATCTCCCTCTGGCGACCTGAGAGCTCATCATCGAGATATGCGGATAACCAGTCTTCCTTGTAATCGGATGGCTGCAATCTTGCGGGGTCTTTCATATTTCCCCCAATCGAAGATCGGGAACGCGACGTTGCAATATCTCTTTGAGCTCTAACCTTGCTCGGTGTAATCGACTGCGCACTGTTCCAACGGGGATTTCCAGCATTTCCGCAATCGTGTCGTAATCCATACCATCGAAATCCTTCAAGAGTACGACGGCTCGTCGGTCTTCATCCAATTCTGAAACGGCAAGTCGAACTTGTTGCTGAACCTCACTTAATTCGAGTTCTTCAAATGGCTGTTGTGATTGTCCAACCGTGTCAAGCACCACGTCATATCCTTCCCTTGAGGCCTGATTCTCAATGCGTTTCTTGCGTTTGCTAGATGCGAGTAAATTGAAAGCAATGCGGGCCAGCCATGCATAGAACTGGGCGTCGCCACTGAACAAATGGAGCTTTTGATATGCGCGTACAAACGCGTCCTGAGTAATATCTTCGGCCAAACTGCGATCATTACAAGCATGCGCCAAAAGTCCCAGGAGTCGCCTCTGGTACTTGTTGACCAACTGATCAAAGGCTGTAGGGTCTCCCGACAGCACTTGTTCTATTGTCAACCGATCTTCACTAAGCATGTCTGAGCCGAAAGAATAAACGCCTTCGCCGAGAAACTGGTTCCCGGTAAATAAACTCTACTCAACATTCTTGAGTCGATGCTAGGGACCCTTGGACGCCAATATGTCTAGAATCCCAGGAGAAAACGGCTGAAGGCCAAAAGCTGCGGTAGCTGCACAACTCATTAGGCCAATAAGACTATACTCAAAATCAATTTGATCCGTTTCTACTGGCTGTCGACGAGTGGTTGGTTGGAAGAACCTGGTCAAATTTGGCTTTGATAATCTTCGACCAGACGGCATATCCGTCACGATTTAAGTGAAGCCTATCTGCCCGGAAAAGCTCGTCGATAGGCTTTCCACTCGGCCCTAAGAATTCGCTCTCCGTGGAAATAAAGTGCAGTCTGTCGTCCTCCTGACATCGTTGCTCGATGAGTGCATTTACTTTTTGAATTTCGGACCAAACGTGGAATCGAGAGGGGGTTGGCGTAATCGCAATGAACATTACCTGCGCGGAATTGCTGTGAACTCGAACACGAGAAACGACATAGTCAAACAGCCGTAGGACTTCTGTTGGTTCTTTATCCTGATCACTACCCGATATATCGTTTCCAACAAAAAGTACCGCCGCATCAAATTGGTGGTTGCAGATCAATCGATCTACGTACACGGCCAAATCACTGAACCGAGCTCCCCCATAGCCACGTCTAATTGTCGGCCAGGGGGCCAAATCGTCCCCTATCTCTTCCCACAATCGGATGCTGGAACTTCCTAGAAAAAGTATTACATGCTCGGGATCCTCTTGCGATTGATCCAGCGCTTCCAGAGCGGCAATTTCCTTGTCCCATTTCTTGGCTGCTTCGCGATACTGAGCGATGGGATCACTAAGCGTTGGGACAGCCTGAATTAGCGCAAGGGCTAGGCACAGAAAGTAGAAGTGCATACAGTTTGGCTCCTAATTGAACTTACTAGTTGCAATAACTCTAAGGCTGAAGTGGTGTGATTGCTACTGTCAAAGACAATAGTTGCCTGTTAACCTATTGTAGCGTTCCATCTGTCGGCAAATGCCAATCTTTCAACCAGTCCAAGTCCGCTTGAGCCTCGTCAATACGGCCTAGAGTTTCAAGTATCTTTGCTCGATGGTAACGAAGGACACCGTATGCCCATAGCACACGATGAATCTGAGATTCGCTAACCAAGAATTCTTCAGTCTTCGATGCGTGTTCCTGCCGAAAACGATCTAACAATTGTTTTTGCGAAGTCAAAAAACTGTCCCAATCCGAAATCAGCGTTACATATAGCTCAACCGCACGCTGCGAGTCATCCAGTGCCTTGGACGGGTTTCCAGCCTGAAAATGAACCCAAGCGCGCGTGTCGAGCAAGTTGGGATCGTCAGGGGCAATGGAAAGTGCCTTATCGATATCTTGAAGTGCCGTATCCAATTCCCTTGCGCACAAAGCCCGTAGATAGGCTAGTAAGTTCAGATTTGTTGCGGATTCTCGATCTTCTGGCAGCAAAAAGGATTCAATAACTTCTACTTCTATCCAATATTCTTTGCGTTCATACAGTAATGATTGGACATCCAAAAATAAGGATCGATCACTGGATTTATGGGGGTCAAGTTTACCGACAAATTTTACCAGGGCGTCGGTTGGGCTCCCCTTCATCTTCATCTCCGATAGACGAAAGTGAAGGTACGCTGGATCCATTTCTATCTGGCTATCCCATTCAAGAGCACGTTGGATTTCTTTCTCGCCGCTCTCACCATATATCTCGACTGCATTGATTGCAGCGGCGATATACCAACGAGCTAGCTCAGCACGATATCCCCCAACTATTACAGGGACTGCTACGAGGGCCACCACTGAGAGAATGATGAATAGATTAAGAATCGATTTCTGCGACATAGATTGTTTCTTGGCCCTCCTTAGCTCAGGGGGATTGTCCGTAACCTAAAAATCTTCCCAAATTTGAAAATCAAATTCGCGCATGCGACGTGTCAAAAAATGCAGCCTGGTTTACTCAGTACCGCGCCATGTACGGATATTCTTCTTACCGGCACTTAACTCGGCTTCTCGTCTGGCACGATAAGCATGCGAAAGTGCAACCGCTGCCGCTCGATCCATTTCATCATAATCCCAGAACTGCTGGACGATCGCCTCACAGTCGGGAAAATGACTGCCGTCATCTCCGACATCAATTCTCAATTGTGCCAGTCGGGCCTTTAACTCGCTTACTAATTTCGAGTGTTGCGGTTCATCTACAATATTACGAGTTTCAAACGGATCTGACGCTAGATCGTAGAGCTCCCAGGCTGGAGGAGTTTGATAGCCACCGTCGTAATTACAACCGTAGTAGTAAATCAATTTGTGGGTCTTTGTTCTTATACCAAGATGAGCAGGGTTGTCGTGGTGGGCCATATGCATCCAATAACGATAGTAGGCCTCCTTTTTCCAGTCTGTAGGTTCTTTGCCGGATTCCAAAATGGACTTGAATGATTTGCCTTGCACAGTTGCAGGAGTTTTAAGGCCAGCAAAATCCAACATAGTGGGTCCGAAATCCACGTTTTCAACAATTGCATCGACATCCAATCCCGCAGGGACTGATTTCGGATAGCGCATCAATAGGGGCATCCGTTGAGATTCCTCATACATCCAGCGTTTGTCCTGGTAGTCATGTTCTCCGAGCATGAATCCTTGGTCCGCAGTGTAAATAATCAACGTGTTGTCCAACTGGCCCACGGACTCTAAAAAGGTCCAAAGCCTTCCTAGGTTGTCGTCAATTCCTTTGACGCAGCGCAAGAACTTCTTAAGGTAGGCGTTGTATGCCAGACGAGTATTTTCTTCATCGGTTAGATTCTTGGCATCGTAGTCTTGGGGAAACTCAGCAGGATACATTTTCGGTAAATCTGCCAGATACGATCTTCGCGGATTGCGACCTCCTATTGAAGTGCCAATATGTCCAATCAATTCATCATTATCCCCTCGCGTTGCAATGGAACCAAATAGGGGGTGGCTCGTCCATAACGTCTCAGGTTCTGGAATTGATACGGCTCTTAGATAATCTTCGTAGCGAGGAGCATTGTCGAAGTAATCGTGTGGGGCTTTGAAATGGTGCATCAAGAAGAACGGACGGCTCCGATCCCAGCCCTGCCTTAACCATTGAAGGCTAATATCGGTAATCGCATCGGTGACATGCTGTCCATCGTATTTAACTAGATTCTGCCCCCAAGGTTTTTCGCCTCGCACCCTGAACTCAGGGTTATGATAGGCGCCCTGTCCAGGAAGTACACAGTAATATTCAAAATCCGCTGGCTCCTCCTTTAGGTGCCATTTGCCAATCATCGCCGTATGATAGCCAGCGCGCCGCATCTCCAGGGCCAACATCTGCTTGCCTGGCTCGATACGTCCGTCCAGATCGAAGGCCCCATTGGTGTGGCAATACTGGCCAGTAAGCACACATGCTCTCGACGGAGAACAAATTGAGTTGGTGCAAAATGCGTTGCGAAATATGGCTCCCTCGGTCGCCAAGCGGTCGATATTTGGAGTCGGTGCGACTTGGGCAAGTCGACTTCCGTAGGCCGAAATCGCATGGGCTGCGTGGTCATCAGCCATGATGTAGAGGATATTCGGAGTCTGGGCTTCTGACTTTGTAGTACCCAAATTACAGGTTGCCAAGGCAACTACTACGTATCCCAACCGTATGCACAATTTGGGTAAAGTCGAATAAGTCATCGTCTTTCTCACTTCGAATTGACTTCGCTATTGGATCTTCGAAGTTGTTACACTCCTCAAAAGTCAAGTCATTGTAACAGCTATCATCCTGGAAGGTGCTCTTGCACCAAATGGGGTGTTTAAGCGTCCCTCCATACAGCATCCTTGTTATTGAAGGATTTTTTCTTCCTAGGAAGTATGTCAACATTTATTGAAAGGATGTCAGTTGATGGCTAATGAACTGCAACCGGCAGAACAGGACTTAGTCAAGTCTACGCGAAATATTGTATTCGAGCGGTTGTCTGCCCAGGGAGCAGGGCATGGCATGGAACATGTGGAACGAGTGTGGGGACTGGCAAAGAGAATTCAAGCCTCGGAAGGTGGGCAATTATTATCGATTGAACTGGGAGCCCTGTTACACGATGTTGGTGACGCCAAATTCCATCAAGGGCAAGAGCGAAGTGGCGAATTTGCGAGGGAGATACTCGGGAACCTGCAGGCTCGCCAAGACGTGATCGAGTCAGTGGTCCACATTGTCGACAGCATTTCTTTTCGCAAGGACTTGCCCGCTTCGAAGTTGACGCTAGAAGCTAAAATTGTCCAAGATGCCGATCGAATTGATGCGCTAGGTGCGATTGGGATCGTGAGGGCGATTGAATTTGGAGCCTCGCGCGGACAACCATTCTTCCTACCAGGTGACGAATCCGAAGCGACCTGTTCCCATCGCTCGACTATCTCACACTTCTATAAGAAACTGTTCAAATTGAGAAAGCGTCTCAACACTCCTTTTGCCAAAGCAATGACACATCAACGTGAAAAGTTTATGAATTCTTTTTTAGCTCAGTATTTTTCTGAATACGAGTAGTTTACTCTTGCTGTGCTCCACAGAGGGAGTTGGACAAGTATCAGTAATCGATGAGCGAGAGTACTTCGAGGACGATGCAAGTCCATCGCTTGATATCATTCGAGAGACAAATGTAAAACGGCGACGCGGAGAGCATCACCGTTTTGAATTATCGGGATTACTGGCCTGGAGCAACGAATAACCACCCTAACAAATGGGCAGTCAACTTCTCGCATCAAGGTCTAGGCGCTGAATAACTAAACTCGCATGCAGATGTCCATTAACTTCGTACCTGGATTTGAAACTACTTGGGATGCAGCTCAAACAATTTGGGTTGAAAGGTTGGCATGCCTGGCCACGCAAAATTGGGCTATCACTCGCGGCAGACTATCCAAGGTCAAGGGCTCTAGTTGCAGCCGCAACCAGTGTCACATCCACAACCAGCGTCACATCCGCAGCTAGGTGCGGCATCGCAGCAGCATGCACGACGTGCATGCAATCGGCTGCTGATCGAACCTAACAGATTGCGTAGAACGTGACGACGACCACAGCATGGATCGCAGCAAGGATCAGCATTGCATCCACAGGCTGGAGCAGCATCGCATCCACATGCAGGTGCAGCATCGCAGCAAGTTGGAGCTGGAGCTGGTGCACAGCAGACGGGAGCAGGAGCACATGCTGGTGCGCAAGCTGAAGCACATGGATCGCAAGCGGGTTGGCAGCGAGATAGTAAGCCACGCAGTGCACCACCCAATCGGAATTTGCGACCACAAGGATCACAGCATGGATCTACTTCACAACCACAGCTGGGTGCTACTTCGCAACCACAGCTTGGTGCAGGATCACAACATGCTGAACGATGGCCAAAAAGGCCAGCGTGTGCATTGACGGGAGCCAAACACAAGGCAGCCAATGCTAGAGATGCTAGAAAACGTACGGACATTTGGGAGTCTCCACAAAAATGGACCTGTAAATTCCCGGTTGCAGATGGGTGAAGGTCGAATACGAAAGCGGCTCTATGACTTGTGGTTGTGTGCCTTGCTTTCGTCCGACGCCTTGACCGCGACCCTGGGCCGGGGCGATTCTTCCGGGGAAAGTTTCGACTACGGAATTCACTTTTCCGAAAACTTTCTGTAAAGATTACCGAACTCCTACCTCTTCCCTGGACGGATTATTTTACCTGTGCATTTGCTAGCTAAGCTGCCGATATCACGATTTGATCGGATTGTATCAATTGTACTCGGGCAAAAAACCTATAAGGGAGTCGGATTTACCCTCAGGGATCGATGACGGAATCTATGGGTTATTAAAAGTTTGTGGCTCTCAATAACCCTGGGAAAGGAGTGGCAAAGTCTAAGTGAGTAAGACAGATGCCTTAAAACGCCCTATATATAAGCGGCAAGTCCTTCAAGGTCAGGTGTCAATTCCCTACAACCGCTAATATGTTCTCATCCGTTACCTCCTTTTGAAGGGCGGAAACGAACGACTGGAAGCTTTCAATAATCGGGTTAGCGGATCGTGAGTTACCGTTGGAATTTCTTAGTCGTTCAATGATTGTCCTCAGTTGGTCACACAATTCGCATTGTTCAGTTTCAATGCGGCGTAATTCTGCGTAGAGCTTAGGGTTTCTCTCGACAGCCTGTTCCAACATACCTTCGCCGGCCAGTCGCGAGAAATGTTGGTCGATTGCAAACTGCAATTGCCCCAGAGCTTCGATCGCCATTCGATGATGACGAACGCTATTCGTATCCTTTGCCCAAGCACCTAGAGTGCGTTGAGCTAGGTCTAAAGTTTGCGCGACATTTCGTTGAGAACAATGAAGGTGATTGCATAACACATCGTGAGACGAATCGGGTCTTTTTTGAGCAGCCATCTCAATACTCCTTACGATATTCGGGGAGAAAATAACGGCCAAACTGATTATCTCAAGATGTCAAGCTTTTGTTCAGTAGGATCATTAACCAGGGAAGATACTTCTGTTCGTCAACAAATCTGTATATGGAATCACTCAACGATAATTGACAGGGTTCTCATTAGGATAGGCTCCCAGCCTGTCAGCATTTAGGCAGTCTGGAAACCCGTCCTACACCCTTAATCCTTGCGGACTCCAATCATTGAGCGCCTCATTAGCGGGCTGTTCATCAACTATTGCCTTAGCAGCGCATTATTCTAACATAACTCGATTACGGGCATTTACTCGACCTCGGGCTGACTTTCTTCTGGCCCCAAATTCGTCTACTTGGCTTGCCTCAAAGGTCAGCCCCAGTCTGAGCGTATGTCTAAAGTCTAGAATCCAATCCTAATAAACAGCTCACTATTTGTGGAGTTCAGGACATTTGATGACCAGCACAGGACAATGTGCTAGCCGGGTGACCCGTTCTGCTACGGAACCTAGCACGAATCTTGTTAGACCGGTCCGACCGTGCGAACCGATGACAATTAATTCTGCACCAAGTTCTTCCGCGCGATCCGATACTACTTGTCCTGGATCGCCGAAACGCACATCGGTTTGAATGTCCCCAAGTCCAATTTCGGCTAACTTCTCTTGCATATTTGCCAGCGCATGTTCCATGCGTTGCTGGTCATCAATGGTCGCCCACACAACACCAGGTTCGGTTGGAATCATGAACGGAAGGACGTGTAATGCATGGATCTGTTGCCGATCTTCAACAATGCCAACTGCCTTTTTTAATGCCTCGTCCGCATGCTTAGAAAAATCATATGGGACCACAACTGCTTTCGTGATGTTCCAACTCATCGTCGCACCCCATCCTTTCTTGCGATTCTAAAACAGATCTAGACTATTTGAGTTTAGGAACAAATTCCGTGCCGTTGTCGAACAAGTTTACAGATTATGTAAGTAAAGGCATTGGATTGCCCCTAATTAGCACATAGGTATTTGGAAAGTTAGTTTCAACTCCCCTAAAACCAAACTTGGTCTGACAATGCCTCGCCATTGTCGGGCCAAATCGCACAAAAGCAGCACAATTTGTCACATTCGCTCATCGTCAGAGTCCTAGTTTCTTTCACTTGCTGGGACTAACTGGCACGTGAGCCGAAGACTATTTGCCGGCCCAATAATCAACGACAAGTACTTTGTCGAGGTGAGGCATTAGGACCTCTACAAATGCTTTATGAGCTGGGTGAGGCAAGTAGACTTCGCGATCTTTTTCGGACTTGAAAGTCACGAGAAAGCAGTGTGTGAAGCCATCTGCTAGTCCTTCTGGACTGTTGTCTTTGCCAAATTCAAAGTCCGCAATGGTTGGAATCTTGGATGGTAACTCACGAAATTGCTGGACGAGTTTTTCTACATCGGAGGCAGAAGAGTCATCTTTGAATTTGAACAAGACAACATGGCGCAGTACTTTGCCATCATTCTCAGCCGCAGTAGGTTGATTGTTTTGAACCAAAATAAAACCTCCGACCAAGGCAAATCCGAGAATGATCCCGATAAAATTCTTAGAAAATGAACAACACATTGTCTTACTCACAGTTATTAGATGCTGAAACTCAAATTTATCGATTTTGTAAACGGTACAAGGAACTTGTCGTACGAACTACGAGCGAGCTACCAAGGACTGCTGGAGAGGCATTGCAGCCATCTGGCAAGCTGTTTTCAGCTAACAATTCAGGTTGGTCCGCAACAGAGAAAACGTAGCCCTTGCCATCGTGGTCGAAGGCGTATAGGTACTTTTCTGACGCCAATAGGGAAGCACTAAACTTTCCTCCCATCCGATGTTGCCATAGGATTTCGCCGTCCGTTAAAGAAATCCTGGAAATTATTCCATCATCGGTAACATCGAACAGTCTTCCCGCGACCAGCACCGGAGAGGGCTTTGAGCCAATCCCACGATGTTGAATCCATTCCATATGTGTATCGCTAACATCTCCCTGTCCGTTCACACGGATGCAAGCCATTTTGGCTTTTCCAAACCCGGTACTCATAAATATTCGTTGGCCATCGAATACGGGTCTACCGGTCGTAGAATGTTCAGCATAACGAGCTCGCCATAGCTCCTTGCCGGTCTTGGGATCAAGTGAAACACAGCATTTACTGGCGGGACTGATCAACTGTGTTTGGTCTCCCAACTTTATGAGCAGGGGAGTGGAAAATGCCTTGTAGAAATCCCCATTATCGGTTTCATATTCTACCTCGCGATCCTTTCGCCAGACTGTGTTTCCGGATTTACGATCCAGAGCAATCGCATATTGGAAATCGAAACCGTCCATGTGAAAAATAAGTAAGTCCTCGAACAATATTGGCGAACTTCCTGCACCACGGTAGTGGTTGCACTGTAAGTCCCTGCGTTGCCAAACCACCTGCGCTGATTTGCGGCTTAAGCAGGCAGTCCCATATGCGCCAAAGTGTACGTATACATTTTCTGAATCTAGGACAGGCGTAGGTGAGGCATAGCTATTCGTTACGTGATAATCAGGTTGCACATCCTTATTTTCGAAGATTAGGATGTCATGCCTGATTTCTCCGGTTTCAAAGTCAACGCAGACAACATACATGCGAGTGCCATCTTCGGTGGCAGTTGTCAACCAAATCTCACCGTTATCAATTACTGGCGAGGACCAACCGCGATCATGAATGGGAGTCTTCCATATCACATTTTGTTTTTCATTCCAATGCACAGGTGTATCTAGCGATACGGCAAGCCCATTGTTGGGGCCACGAAACTGACTCCAATTCAATGGTTGTTGATTATCTTCACTTAGAGCAAATTCGCATAATGATAGAAATCCAGCAACGCAGGCAATACATACCCTAAAAACAATACGCAAGTTACGTAGCACTTCGATAGGCCTCATTCAAAAAGGACGATTCGTATTTGAATATGTATCACTATGCAGGCTGGAACAACTAACCAAATGATCAAATGCGATATTGCGAACGCAGTCACAGGTTGCTTTCGAAAGGTTAAGCCCCAACTTGACATATTCTACCTGAGCTAGGGCCAGCAGTGGTCATTCCAAAGCCAGAATTCAAATGGGGACCTGCAAGTCGTTATAGGCTCTGAAGGTAGGCGATCAAATCCTGAAGTTGTTTCTCGCTCAATTCACTTCCACCACCGATCTCTTCAGCGCGATGCCAGCGACCTAGCACAGCTTCCAACGTTTTAGCACGTCCGTCGTGTAACAAACGTGGTTTGCGGAACACACCAATAAGACTCGGCGTATTGTAACCTTCGTATCGATCACTCTGGGCACCCAAACCGACGTCGTGGATCTTTCCATCGGTAAATAAAGGGCCGCTGTGGCATTCTGCGCAACCAGCTTGCTGACTTTCGAATATGGATTTTCCACGAGCTGCAGCTTCTGCTTGTTTTTCACTCTGGGCAAATGGGTTGGATTTTGATCTGAGCTGTGCTAGGAATGCTTTCAATGCCGCTACATCAGTTTCTGTCGGTTTTTCGCCCTGCATGGTCGATGTAAATGAATTGCGAAGCGATGCGTCCAGGTCATCCTGCCAGCCGTGCCACGTCCAGGGACCAGTTTGTGCTACATTTTCTAGAGGTATTACGGTTTTGCTAGTAAGCTCGCTGCCATCATTCCAGGTATCCATTGCCTTGGCATTCGTTCCGCCATACTGATGACAGGAATGACAGCTATACCATTGATCTAAGCTTCGACGAGCATCGAAGAATATTTCACGTCCCCGTTGCACTTGCTGCTCGAATTCGTCTTGAGACAGCTTCCCCAAGAAAATCTCCCGATCGATTTTTCGCTCGTGTATATCGACAATTTGAACACTATCTCGTAGTTGATTGGCAACTAGAACGAACCTCCCATCCCCCCATGATCGAAGTCCTAAGGGACGTCCTCCAAGTTCCAATCGATAAAAAAGATCTTGATCCAGAAGCAATTTCTCATCGATTAAATCGCCGGGCCCACCCGCACCCACGAAAGGCAAATCTGCCATCCGGTAAACTAACAATTCATGCGTACCGGAGGAACTGACAGCTAGTCGCTTTTGATCTGGCGTTAATATCAACCCATGTGGGTCCGCTACGGCCAAACGCGGTACGTCTAATGAAATGGCTTCGCGATAGCTAGGGCCATCGAGGCGCACCCGGCCAATTCGACTGGCCAGGACCCAACCGCGGCGAATGTTTGCGACTGTGATCGGATTGGACCGATAGACCATCCAAGGGAAGTAAACATAGCTTCCATCTTGTGAACACTGCATGTGACCCAGGTTAATTCCACCACTCAGAGGTTCGGAATATAGAACTTCTCCACTTCCAGCATCCATGACGGCAATCTGGCTTTCACCGCTTAGGCCGGCGACCAGCTTCGATCCGTCTGGACTCAGCGTTATATATCGTGGCCAAAGTCCGACGAAGGTTCGAAATTGCGGCTGCCGAGTATCTAGGTTGATGGACATCACTTCGCCACTTGCCATCAGACTGACGTACAAACTCCGACGCTCGTAATCAATTGCCAAGCCTGACGGTTCGAATTCCAATTCAATCTCTGCCATTTGATGCAGGGTTTGTGCTTGGATTTCGTAGACCATAACCTTGGCGGCTTCGGGACAGCTAACAGCAAACCGATTCTGTGGAAAGCTGACGATTGTGGCCGGGGCAGAGGGCAGCAACTGCTCGTGGATAACCGTTCCGCTAATCAAATCCACTAAAGATACGGAACGGGACAACTCATTGATGGTCAATGCCATCCGAGCGTCCGTGGCAACTGCAATATCCGTTGGCCCTCGAATAGTCAACTCTTTCACCAGGCCATCGTTCTTAGCAAAGGCTGAAGAGAAGCAAACAAGCGCCACGTAAAGGCTAGTTAGTAATTTACGCACGACCCCGTACCTTTTCGGTGGGAGAATTACGTCGACTACCTGAATCTACGAGAATGCCCTCCACTCAATGCAGAATAAGTTCACTGCCGTAAAGTGCATTCCAAAATCTAAGGTAGCTTGGTTGTACCGTTCATGAATTCTTGGTGAAGGGTATTATATCCAATCTCCAGTTTGCCACGCACCCTTGATCCAATATCCTGCATTGTGTGTAAAAGAGTGATCCATGACGTACTCTGAATCTCTAGCTGACTCGATCCGCGCCCAATTTCCAAGTTTATCTCGCCAACATGACCATGGGCGGCCGGCGGTTTATTTGGATGGACCGGCGGGTAGCCAAGTCCCGGAGAGCGTAATCGATGCCATTGCTACTTATTACAGGACCAGCAATGCCAACGTTGGAGGAAAGTTTCCGACCAGTCTCGAGACGGGTGAGTTAATGGCTGCTGCGCACGCTGCGGCTGCTGATTGGTTCGGTTCGAACGATCCGCGAGAGTGTATTTTTGGTGCCAACATGACTACTCTCACGTTTGCGTTTTCCCGCGCACTTTCCAAAACTTGGAAACCGGGTGACCGAATTGTGCTGACAGAACTGGACCATGATGGAAATGTAACGCCGTGGCGTCGGGCGGCTGCAGATGTGGGCGCGATAGTGGATACAGTTCAGGTCAATCCTCAAGATGCAACACTCGACGTCGAAGACTTTCAACGCAAAGTCAGGCCAGGGGTCAAATTAGTCGCTTTTACGTGTGCCTCAAACAGCGTTGGCTCAAGGACGCCAGTAGCAAGCCTAGCTGAGATAGCACATCAAGTAGGAGCCGAGGTCTACCTTGATGCAGTTCATTTAGCACCTCATGGACTGTTAGATGTCAACCAGTGGAAAGCTGACTACTGTGTCTGTTCCGCTTACAAATTCTGTGGGCCCCATGTGGGATTGTTATGGGGGCGATTGGATCGACTGGAGGCCTTGGACACCTATAAACTAAGGCCGGCACCAGAGAAGTCTCCTGGCAAGTGGATGACTGGCACACAAAATTTTGCTGCCATAGCCGGAACGTTGGCTGCTATTGATCACTACGCGAATATTGGCAAACAGATCGCAGAATCTATGGGACGACCAATCCCGCAATCCCGGCGAGAGAATTTAAGATTAGCGTTCCACTCAATTGAGGCCTATGAAGGGGACCTTGCGCGATTGCTAATCGATGGACTATTGGCAATCCCGAATGTTACCGTGTACGGAATAACTGATGGGAAGCGTGTTAAAGAACGGGTGCCAACGGTGGTTTGCAATATTGGCCGCTTTAATTCTGCCGAAGCGGCACAGCAGCTTGCTGATCGCGGTATTTACTGTTGGCATGGAGATTATTATGCGGTTGATATTTGCCGTGCGCTAGGGCAACAGCCAGGGGGGATGATTCGTTTGGGATTACTTCATTACAACAACGCATCGGAAGTCCACCAAACGCTGCAGGCGATAGAGTCAATTGCCAAAGCCTAGCCAACCAGCCCAACAGAATTACCGGTCGCGATTAATTGGTGGTGGCCATCACACGCTTTGGGTCATTCCGGTTGTAACGTTGGTTCGCAATGTAGGGAATCAATATGCGGAGATCGGCTTTGGCAAACGGAACATGGTATTTCGAAAGATACTATGCTACCGGGTCGCAACTAAAATAACTGCTGAATTCGCTCGCGATATGCGAAGGTAAGCCTAAACGGCATTGAGTCAGGCCTCCGAGTATAGTCAGGCGGCCCATGACGCCACGCCCTCTACTCACGAAGTACCCAACGATGAAAGTAGTCCTGTTCTGCGGCGGACTGGGAATGCGTCTGCGAGAACACTCTGATGCAATTCCCAAGCCGATGGTTCAAGTGGGATACCGCCCAATTCTATGGCATCTCATGAAGTATTACGCCCATTATGGGCATAACGAGTTTATCTTGTGTCTTGGTTGGAAAGCCGACTACGTCAAGAGCTATTTCTTGAACTACAGTGAGTGCGTATCTAACGACTTCACGTTACAGGGCGGTGAAATCCAATTACACAGCTCAGACATTCAGAGCTGGAGGATCACTTTTGTCGATACGGGGTTAGATGCAGTTATAGGTCAGCGATTGTGCAAAGTGCGAAAATACTTGGAAGGTGAGCCCTGTTTTTTGGCAAACTACGCCGACGGATTGAGTAGCCTGCCGCTACCGGATTTGATTGCACACCATCAGGCTACAAACGCCATTGCGACTTGCTTGTGCGTCAAGCCTACTCAATCATTTCATTTGATCGATGCCGGAGCAGATGGTCTGGCCAAACAAATAACTCCTGTCGCCAAAACCAGTGAATGGATGAATGGTGGCTTTTTTATGCTGAACCAGGAGATTTTTGATTACGTTCGTCCTGGAGAAGACTTGGCGTGCGAACCGTTTCAGCGCTTGATAGATCAGCAGAAACTAGCTTGCTTCAAGTACTCGGGATTTTGGGGATGCATGGATACTTATAAAGAGAAACAAGCTCTGGACGATATGTGGGCCCGCGGAGATACTCCATGGGCGCTTTGGAATTCTCCATAACGGCAAAATGGCTGTCCAATCGAGCTTCCTGTCCCGCTCTGGCATTCCGATTCAGCAAAGGCCTGCAAAATGCTTGCCACAAAACTGGACAACGTTCAATCGATACTTTGTTTAGGTGCTCATGCAGACGACATTGAAATCGGCTGTGGCGCGACCTTGCTGCAAATTGTTGCATTGCGGCCAGACTTGCGCATAAAATGGGTTGTGTTTACATCCGATAGCCAACGCCAGGTCGAAGCTCAAGCCTCGGCCGAAGCAATTCTCGCCGGGGTTGCTCACGCGTCCATTGAAATCTTGCAATTCTCGGATCGCTATCTGCCCTGGGCTGGACAGCAGGTCAAAGAAAAGTTTTTTCAGTTGCAAGAAACTATCAATCCGGATTTGATCTTTACACATCTGCTAGAAGATCGCCATCAAGACCACAGGCTATTGTCCGAGCTCACCTGGAACACCTTTCGGAACCACTTGATTTGGGAGTATGAGATTCCTAAGTACGAAGGTGATTTGGGGCATCCGAATTGCTATGTTTCGATCCCGGCCAAAATTGGTGAGCGCAAAATAGACTTGCTGTTAGAACACTTTGCTTCACAAGGAAACAAGAGCTGGTTCAATCGAGATACTTTTCGAGCGCTGATGCACATTCGAGGATTGGAATCTAAGTCACCATCAGGCCTAGCTGAAGGCTTTATCTGTCGAAAGGCTTTGGTGCAATTCGATTAGATAGGAGTCGCTCGGTAATAGCATTCCGGATTGGTAAGAGAGAGAGGCTAGGTGGATAGAGCTGGAAGCCTGTGGTTTTGCTGACAGGCTGGAAGCCATCTTACGGAAAACCAGCGCTGGAGGCCTGTGATTCTGGTGACAGGCTGGAAGCCTGTCCTACGGAAGCCCTGCGCTGGGGGGCCTGTGAATTTGCTGACAGGCTGGAAGCCTGTCCTACGGAAAACCAGCATGAAAGTTAAGTGCAACTCGACCAATTTAACCAACTTGCAATTGAGATTTGACCTGTTGGATTGCGTCACGCACTGTCATTCCGTACCCAATGCGTGTGGCGGTTTGTTCTGCCAGCCAGGTCTCCACGGTTTTCTCTGCTGAAATCACCGTACTGTGACGCCTTTTTCCGAAGTATTCGCCGATTTCGGTATAGGCGGCAGGTGTATATCTGCGCGCCAAATACATGGCTAACATTCGAGGTTGGCTTACGGTGCGGGATTTACTGGCAGATTGCAAACTGTCAGGGGAAAGGCCGAAAGTGCTACACACGACACGTTCAATGTCTTTCAGCCGAATAATCGGTTGTGTGCCTTGGACCAGATCGAAAATCGCGTTCCAACAAGTATCCCAAGTCATTTTTCCACTTGCCATGTTAGCCGCTGCGATGAGTCGGTTGACGACGCCGCTGAGTATTCGGCCATCTCCCACCAAACGAGTAGCTATTTCCTCGACAACTTCCTCATGGACCTCTACTCCTGCCGCCCTAAGTTCACGTTCCAACAGTTGTTTTCTTAAGGCTCTGTCTAAAGGAAAGATCGGTGTTATTAGTCCCCCAGAAAGCCGACTCACAAGTTCCGTTCCCAACCCTTGGAGGTCACCGATCGGGCGATCGGATGTTAATAAGATCTGCTTTCCAGACTGAATTAGATTATCCAAGGTATATCGCAGTTCATTGAGGGTTGATTTCTTCCCCACAAAAAACTGAATGTCTTCCAATAACAACGCGTCAACGTCGCGGTATTTGCGGCGAAACATGGGCAAGCCACCACCGCGGAGGCCCTCGGTGAAATCATTCGTGAATTGCTCGCTAGTAAAGTGAACGACTCTTCGCAGGCGACGTACTTCTCGAAATTGTTGCGCAATACCTGCCGTCAAGTGGCTTTTGCCGCATCCTGTCGGACCATGAATGAATATTGGTGAAAATCGACCAGGATCCGAGACAATAAGACTGGCAGTAGAGCTAGCCAATTGATTCGCTTCTCCAGCCAAGAATGACTCCCAATATCGAATTTGCCTTCGAGATGAGGCTGGTGGTTCTCGCAAAACCAATTCACTCGATTTCGAGTCACGCGAGCTATTTGTCTTAGCTAGCGCTGGAGACGGCACGCTGGCTTTCAAAAGCTTCCGTTGTGGATGGTTCGTGGGAGAATCTTGTGTCATGGAAAGCGAGAGCGCCGTTGGAGGTACTGATTTCGTCCGTTCCAGCTTACTCGGATCCACAGACTCCATCGGTCGACCAAGGGTGGGGCGGGCATCTGGATTATCCGCTACAACCGATTGGGCAGCTAAATTCTTCAGGTTCGCGTCTACCACAAAGTCCACCGTGGTAGGCTGCACTCCCAATCCAACAACGACCTCGGAAATCTCTTGCAAAAACATGCGTCTGGCGTACTGGCATACGAAATCCGAGGCAAAGACAACGCTTAACCCAGTTTCTGACCATCGCCAAACTGTTGATTTTGGAATCCATAGTTCATAGCGCTCTGAGCTGATCCTATTGACCAGAGCAGATCGCACTTGAGCAGCGACATCCATTTCGCCCTGGTTCACATCTTGTGCCATGCTCGGCGCGCACTCCTATCGGCTTGTCAACAGCGCAGTCGTGCGCTGCTAGTTCCACTGTGACAATGTTCGCAGCAAATCCTGCCACGCAAATCGCATGCATAGTGAGCGAAAAGAAAGGCCACTAACTTTCCACTATGCCAAATTCCGGCGATTTCGTTGGGCGGGTGAATTCCGCCTCAGGCGAGGGCCGATTGTAGGTTTGCTAGCATGCATGTCAAACAGTTTTTGATGGATTAGATTCAAGTCCCGATTGGTAAGCCCGAAACACGTTGTGAAGTACAGGTAATGAAACAGTTTCTGATTTCGGTATAGTACTCGAACTTTCTTCCATGGCACTGCCATGGAACGTGGAAAAACTGTCGATTATTTATTCCGGCATTTCCATTTGGGATTTTGCGTGTTTCGTAAGTGATTCTCCAATAGCAACTTACGATCTATCGTAGTTTTCTCGTTCATCACGAAAGTTTGTGAGTTTTCGAACTGGTATGATGGCCAGTCAAAATCCCTAAGAAACATGCCGCTGGCGGGGTCCTCATGCAAGCTGAAAACTTAGCTTCCCTCCTTAATAGATTGGGTGATCCCCCTTGGCAACTATTCGCTGACTGGGTCCTGCAGCTTCAGGGACTGTCTTCAACTCCTCATTTCGAAAGGGGGGAAAAAACGGCTGGCGAAATAGGAAACGAGGGTTCCGAACCGGACCTGCAAGTTACGTTAGAAAAAATTGCGTTGGGCAATGACGGATGGCTCGAAATTGCCCCACAGTACCAAGGCAAGAACTGTGACTTGCGGCCGGCAGCTTTGACCCTAATCCAATTTCTGGAAGGCTTCTCCGTTGTCCGAGAAAAGCAACTCAAGCATTCCATGTTTGGACCCACTTTTTCGGCGGAGCCATTGCCTGTCTGGACCGATTTGATCTCTAGATTGCAGAACGTTGCTCAAAAGCATGACCAATCGTCACATGCCAGTTGCAATGGTAGCCTCAGGCCTCAATCCGGCTTGCAGTCAAAACATTCGAGGAAACGCCAGCAGCGCCGTCGAAACAAAGCAGGACGTTATTGGAGATCCATATGCATACTGGGAACAATCGCAATATTAGTCATCATCGGTAGCATTTGGTTGCCCGGAAAGATGCCTGAAAAATCTGTCTTGGACCGACCCGAATTGGGCAATCATCCACAGGTAGGCCAAACGGAAAAGTCGGAGTCGTCGTTGGTGCTTGCTTTGGATTCGATACAAGACGGACAAACTCTGCCGCCATCCATTTTGAATGCGCCATCAGTAAGAGAAACTCAAATTAGTAGCCCTCAAACCAACGCATTGGAATCGTTGCATGAGCCTCGCCAGAGGCCAGTCGAATTAAGCTCCCCAGATATCCCAATCGATCTAGCGAATGTGTCAGGCACGAATCTAGATGTCCCGCACTACTCTGCTGAATTTGTACTGCCATCCGATATTGGCTCACCCTTAGATCTGTTAGAAAACCTAGCAGTGGGAACTGAAGATAGAGCGGACAGTGTACAAAGCGACGAATCCCATTTGTTGGTTGATTTAAGCCGCGTGCAATATATGCAAGAGCACGATGTGGGTAAGCATCGATTCAAATCGCTCACTTGGTGTTTGAAACTATCTGAGTTGAAGGACGACATGCTAATGGTAGTGCCCTCTCAGTCGCAATGGTTAAGCTCCCAATCGATAGTTTCATGGAGGTTGCAGGATAGCCGTCAAAAAAACAGACCAGAGGTTTTCGTGGATGTTCATTGTCAAATGGCTTCGGCAAAAACACCCAAGCTAAAATGGACGGTCTACGCGGGTTGTGATGAGTTTCCCAACCTTAGAATCCCGTTGAACACAGATTGGTTACAGGCAAGCTTGAGTCGTGTCCGGGAGTTCTCACTGCGTTGTAAAATAGAAGCGGAGAAATTGAGTTCACTGGCCAAACTCGAAGGTCTACCGTCGGACCAAAAGTCCCAGTTGCATTCGAATTCCAAATATATTGAATCTCAAGGCAGAATTTCAGATCAGATACTTGTTGTCCTGCAGTCGGTCCTGGAACTTCAGAGCAAGCTTGGTTCTCGTTTGCAGTTTTCAGCTGCCATGTTCGACGACTATCAGCGGGAAGAAACTGGTGTTGTCGACTCGGCGAAGAATGTAGCTGTGTTACAATTTGGTCAGTTGCCATGAAAAAATGATCTTGGCGCCTAATAAGGGATGCATTTCTGCCATGAATGAGACAATCGTCAAACCGAATCGCTGAAACGCGAGGTCGCGGGAATGATTAGATTGGTTCATCTATGTCGACCAAACGCCGCTCAGTTTGAAACATGGTTATCCCGGGAAGCTCTTCAATGAATTGGACCGTCCTCTGAGCGAGTCGTGATTCCGTTCCCGCTTGCAAGAATCCTCCCCTTTCCTCAAAAAAAGCTTCGGTCAGGTACTTTGGCGTAATGATTTTTTCAACAAAACTACTTCAAACTGTCGAGTTTGCGTGCCTGCTGAGTGTCGTGATTCACGGTCCATTGTTGGCTCAGGCGACAGCCACCTCAGAAGTGCAGGAGTTTTCTAACGTCCAGCAGGTTATTGAGAACTGGCAACCTAATAGGCACTTATTCGTAAAGGGCAGACTTGGGGTTGGTGCTTCTCAACTAGAGGATTTGCACACCTGGCTCACTGCAAACGCGTCGCACTGGGTCATCGTGTTAATGGATACAGCTAATGGCGAGCATTTCAGTGCGCCCGACGGTCGCAGTTATTCAGGCATGGATGCGGTTGAATATGCACTTGGGTATGGCTTGAGTAATCTGACAGACTTCGGACGCTTGACGAATCCAGTGACCGCAGAAGCGGACGGAGCCGTTTTTGTATTGTTCTTGAAGGAACGCAAGTTCAGCTACTTCGCTTCGGAAGCCCAGGATCGACGAAATCTTGGAGAAGCTCAATGGGTAGGCAAATTGGACCAACCTGCTTTTCGTGCGATGCGAAGTGGTGGGCGAATTATTGATGCCGTCAAGGATACTGTTCGCAATGTCAATGATCGACTTGCCGCCGCCATCAAGGCAGAGGTCAATGCGGCTCAGCGCGCTGCTCAAGAGAAGGAGCGGGCGTTGGCTGCCCTCCGTCAGGACATTGAACATGCGGTCGCTTTACAAGAAGATGTTAAGCTTGCTGCAGCTGAATTTCGCAGAATCCAGCAAACTGAGAGTGGCGAATTAGCCGTTCCACCCATCGATGTCTGGCGCGATGAATTGAATATCATTCGAGCCAATCTTGATTCTTTGCAGCTTGTGCAATCAAGACAGCGGCTGGCCAAATTGGAAAATGAAATGGCCTCTTACCTGAACGCGTATGCCGCTGTTCAGGGCATGGATGAGAGAATTGAGGAACTGCAACATTCTATTGCGAATCTAGAGCGATCGCCGGCGCGAGTGGCGGCTGTGGAGATTAAATCCATTCGCGATGCCATTGAACAGGCCCAGCGGGACGCGCGTAGTGGAACACGCAATGTTGGTCAGATTCTCGCAGCCGCTGATTCAACCGTAATCGCGGGCCGGCGGAAACTGGAACGAGAACAGGTAGAACTGGAGCAAGCAGCGCTCATACGCAGCTGGATCCGCTGGACTATGATGCTTGTGCTCTTTGGCCTATTGAGTTTGTTGGCGCTCGTGTTGCTGATATTAAATCTCCGTCGGCGGCGAATTATGCTTAGCGCTATCGAGCAATTGCGGTCGCGGGAAGCTCAAGCGAGAACGGAAACCGACGGAATTGATAAACTTCTCACGCGAAGCGAAGAGCTGCTTGGCAATAAGGAAATGTTAGCGGCTCGTGGCTACACCGGCAAAACTAGAGAAGTTAGCTCAAATGCTCTAGAATTCGTTGACGATCTGTTTATCATGTCGCGGCAGATCAATCAAGTTTTGAAAGATGCTCAGCGACTGGTGGAACCCAATCACTTGGCGGGTAGATTTTGGAATCTATTCTCTGGAGGGAACTATCACGATGCCATTGAACTGACAAGTGTCAAACCGCTTCGTTTTTCATATGAAACGGGACTTCCCATAGTCTTGAAACAAATACAGGGTACGACTCCAGAAATAACTGCCACGTCAGGCTCAGATGGTGAGATCTATGCTTCCTTTGAAGAAGTCTTTGCGGCGTTCAAGCGTCGTGGCTCTGAAGCCACCGCTGCCCTGGATTTGTTTGAGCAAAGCCTGACTACGATTCATGACCAGATTTCTGAATTACAATCAGGTATCAAGACCTGTTTGGATCTTGATCAACAACTCAATGATGCTGCCGTAGCCGACAAGTTGTTTGATATGACGGCTTTGTTGGAACAACTCTTACCGAGCGCTGAACAAGACTTGGTGCGAGCTGATGAACTCTCAACCTTTGATGCCGTTTCTGCCGTACAAGAGGTATTGCCAAACACGCGTCGCAAGTTAAGCGAGGCGCGGCAATTGGCCCAGCTCATACTTAGCCAACGCAAAACAACAATCCAGTCGCTGCAGTCCCTGTCTAGCGAACTCGACAAGTTGGAGATGCCAACTGCTTGGATTCTGTCTGAGCTTAATCTGATTTCTAACGCATGTGATCGAGCTTTCGAGTCCTGTGTTTCGGAATCGATTCAAACAGAGACGGCGCAGTTGGATTCCACGTTTAATGAACTAGAGAGTCGTGGTAGAACGACCTTGGAACTAGTTCGAAGATCCAAGGGCGACCTCACGTTAGCACTAACTACCTGGATTGAACGAGTTCAGGAGGCTCGGGCAGCTCTTTCGAAGCAATTCAATCTTGCACCGGCAGCCGTGTTAGCCGAATTCGACCAGTCGCCTGATACTTATTTGGCGGCCGCTACCAAGTCCTTGGATGCTGCTAACTTGGCCTTGGCTCGGGGGTTGACCGCTGATGCACAAAATGCCATCGATTCATTTGCAGATTCTATTGTACTGGTAGAGAGGCTTACCAATACTTCTTTGGAAGTCGCCAAGACTTTTCTAGTCAAGTTACCAGAGGTCCGAGGGGCATTGCAGAAATTAGAAGCTCGGACCCCAGCAGTTCATGCGGAAATTCAAGCTGTGGCCGACAATTATGCGGCCAGCGCACTGTTGCTGCGGTCGGAATCGCCACCTCCCATGGGAGAAGCGGCATCTGGTATTGGGGAAATGTGCATAGAAGCGTCCAAGCCCATGGCAGCCATAGGCAACTGGTTGGATGGTGCCCTAATCCACTATCAGGCAGGCAAATTGCTTCAGGCAGCCGAAGGGTTGCAGCAATGCAACGATACGATCGAAAGTTCAAATCAGATTCTCACGCGCGTCGAGAGTCATCTGCACTTGTTAGAACAGGCTGTCTTAGAAAACGAACGCCAAATTCAGAGTTTGCTGTCTGCTACGAAACGTGCAGTCGAAGGAAGTCAACATAAGTTAGTGACGCGTCGTACAATGCGAGTCGCCGACACCGTGGCTGATGAAGTTGGGCAATTAGCTTCAGACATTCAACATTCTCGGCAACATGGACTGGATCCGTTTGGACTCTCTGCGGCCATGCTAAAACTCCAGAACAAAATCCTTCAGTTGGAGTCACAGTGTCAGGTTGATAAACAAGCGCATGCTGAAGCGTCGCGGGCTGTGCATGGGGCTCGTCGTCAACATGATCTGGCGGATCAATTGGTTCGCCAATCCCAAACAGATGGCATCCCAGATTCTCGAAAGACTGGACAAGTGAATTCCATCATCCAGCGCCTAACAGGGGTCGTACAGGAGGTAGAAACCAGGATCCGCGAGGAGCATGGGGATTGGGAAAGCGTGGATGCCGACGCCTCTCAGGTTCAATCCGAATTAGCCAAAGCGGCCGAAGAGCTAAGAGGCGAATTGCAGACGGCGAGCCAAGCTCTGACTTCGTTTCAACAGGCCTCTCAATCGGTTTTTTCTGCCGAGAACTGGTCGGGAAGTTTTGGTATACGAATTTCAGGTTCTCCAGGCGTTCATGAATTGCAGCGCGCTCGAGCAAGCTTGCAGAATGGGGACTATCAATCGGTTCTTCAGATGTGCAACTACGCGATGTCAGTTGCCCAGGCGGCTATACAACAAGCTGAACGGGAAGTCGCCCGTCGACAATTGGCAGCCAGAATGGAGGCAGAACGAGCGCGACGACAAGCCGAAGCGGCTCGTCAACGCAACGCATCCAGCCCGTTCGGTGGCAGTACCTTTGGACGCGGGAGTTCCTTTGGCTCGGGGCGATCGATCGGAGGCGGAAGCTCCTTTGGAGGGCACAGGTCGAGCGGCGGTGGGGGCTCTGGCTTCTCTAGGTCCGGCTGGTGATTCGTAGGTTGCCCCCACTATGTTTGACCTTTCTTTCGCCGGTTTTCCCTAGCCGCATGGCCGAGGCAGCATGCCCGCTTCGGCCACAGCGTCAACGTCCCGAGACTACCAATTTGAGCGAGCAATTGGTAGCAATGCAATTGCTAATGTGCATACAACTTGATCGACCCGCTCTTAACTTTCCCTCGCTCTAAGTGCTTTATCAATTGCTGCTTTGGAAATAGCAAAGCATTCTCGGATGTCAGCAATCGGATCTTTGGGATTCTCTTCGTACTCCAAAGATAGAGCACCGTCGCTTGGAAAATCGACAGCCATCAGAGCATCAATGGTTTGCTGAACTGCCAAATGGCCCTTACCCAGAATTACGCCTTCGGTTTTCTCTTTCATTTCTGCGAAATCTTTAAGGTGAATTCCATACAGTCTGCCTTTTAGCAAGCGTATTACCTCAACTGGGCTCTCTCCCGATCGAATGTAATGCCCTAGATCCGCACACGCCCCAATACGGACATCGTAATTCTCGACGGCTCTTAAAACGTCGACGACTTTGTTGTATCGTGAACTGGGACCATGGTTGTGGATTGCAACACGAATATCGAATTCTTTCACCAATTCATCCAGCTGGGGAAAGGACTCAGGATCGGGGTCCGCAGTTATGTTCTTGATGCCTAGTTGTTTCGCGAATTGGAACAATCGTTCGTTGGCGGCAGCATCCTTTCCAAATCGATTAACACCGTGAGCCGAAATTGTCATGCCCATGGATTCGACTTTTGATCGCATGGCAGACAATTGCTCAGTGGTTGCGTCCACAGCAAGCATGCCAGAGTAGAATTCGACTTGTTGAAAGCCAATTTCCTGGGCGTGCTTCAAGGCTGTGTCTACGTCAAAACCACGTAACGAATAAAGCTGGATTCCTAACTGAAGTCGCGGGGATTTTTGCATGGCCGCCCGCAACGGTGAATTGAATTGGAAAGCAGAAAGGGAAGCGGCTGCGGAAATTACAAAGGTCCGGCGTGTAACCATCAGGATTACCTTTCAATTGAGTATTGTTCCAGCTTCCGATATAAAGTGGCTCGGCTTACGCCCAACAGTTTAGCAGAATCAATCATGTTGTTGTTCGTTCGTCGAAGTGCTTCTCGAATCAGCCGTTCTTCCCAATCATCAATGCGGAGACTTTCCAATTGATCTCCGCTGACGTCTCGAAGTGATAGATCGCTCGCTTCGATCTTGTTGCTGGCTGCAAGGACGACAGCACTATCAATTACATTTCGCAACTGGCGTACGTTCCCTGGCCACGCATATTCCAATAACATGCGTCGGGCTTCCGGAGAGAGACTTAGGTTTTGGCGACCATGTTGAATACGAAAATGAGTCAAGAAGTACTCTAATAGAGCCTCGATATCCTTCCCTCGGTCACGTAGTGCAGGGACATGCAGCTCAAATACGCTGAGACGGTAGTACAAATCTTCGCGAAATCGCTTGTCCCGAACGAATTCTCTCAGGTCCCGGTTCGTGGCAGCAATTACACGAACATCAACTCGAACTTCCTTTGTGTCCCCAACGGGCATGAACGGATGCCCTTCCAAGATTCGCAACAGCTTGGCTTGTCCTTCTAAATTAAGTTCCCCTACCTCGTCCAAAAAGAGCGTTCCAGTGTGCGCTTGCTGGAACCACCCTTGATGATCTTTGTCTGCCCCAGTGAACGCCCCTTTCTTGTGTCCAAACAACTGGCTTTCCATAAGTTCTTCTGGGATTGCAGCGCAATTGACACACAGTAGCGGACGATCCTTTCTGGGACTAAGCCGATGAACTGCACGGGAAACCAATTCCTTGCCAACACCACTTTCGCCTCGGATAAGAGCACATCCACTAGCCCTTGCGACACGGGCAATGCGATCCTTTAGGCGGACCATTTCGGGCGAGTCTCCAATCAACTCGGTGAAATCTGCTGAGCGTTGCACCAGGCGTTGGTGTTCAGCAGTCAAGCTGGCGCGACTACGACTGCTTTCCAGTGCAACCGCCAATATTCCACTCGCCGAGATCGCGAAGTCGAAGTGAGCTTGGTCAAAGTGCTCTTGTTCGCGATACAAGTGAATCGCACCGATTACGTTAGAATCATTGAGCATTGGTACGCAGATGGCATCAGCAAATGAGCTCATTTTGCCATCACTTGTCAAGCCGTCTTTGATCCAGATGGCCCGTCCCTCCCGGCTGACGCGTTCGGTCAGCTTCTTGTTGAGCCGAATACGATCTGACAATTCGGGCGGCAAAATTTTCTGCGGTTTGAGATCTCCTTGATCGTCAATCCACAAGAATCCCACAGCGGTTGACTCTGTGCGGATTCGCAGAATTTCCAATCCCTGCGTCGCGACCTCGTCCGGAGACGTACAACGCATCAGACAAATGCTTAACTGATACAAGTCAGTTAGGTCCTGGACGCGATGTTGAGTGTACAACTGACTGACTGCGCTCACACCACTGACGTCAACCGAAACCGGAGTCTCAAGCTTTAAAGTTTGGACATTGCAGCCCGTTTCCTCGAGTTCATCCGGCAATTCAAAAAGAAGTTCGGTGGAACCGATCTGAATTCGATCGCCATTCGAAAGTGTCACTTGCTGGATCTTTTTTTCGTTGACCAACGTCCCGTTGCGACTATCCGCATCCGACGCATGCCACTGCCCGGATTCGAAGCTGATAATGGCGTGGGTGCGCGAACTCAGTGGATCGGAAAGATGGATTTGGCACCCGGTGCCTCGTCCAATGCGTGTTGGCTGGGCTGCATTTAGTTCGTACATGGATTCGGAAGCAGCACCACGTAACACCGTTACGATTGCTTTCATTGAAAAGCTCTTGAGTTCTATCGGTAGGCAACAAAAAGGAGTCGTGTGTATCAACACCTCAAAAGTTTAATTGCAGGACCCCGCAGGAATACGATACGCGAAAGCATATTTTGGTGTAATTCGTAATTGCAATTGGCGACGCACATATATTTGCAAAAGCCAACGCAAACGATGCTAACTAACGCGCCAAAACTGCAGACATGTACGGCCCCCAAATGGCACATCGGATTCTTCGGCATCCCACATCCGGATTCTGCCATGTCAGCCACCAATGTGGTGAGTGTTGGTTATGCATTACGGTGGTTTCGAAACTCTGGCCAGGTAGAGGGGTTACAGAATATTGATTGCATTGGAAAACCAAAGGGACGTTGCCAAAAGGACATTTTCGCACGTTCACGCAATATTGAACGATTGAGAGGGCCTGGGAAGTCAGTCTGCATGGCTTGAAGGAGGCGTGCGCTATCACGTCCTCTGCCTTCCTGCATGATTAGGAATACGTTGCCCTGGCCCTGGGTACATGTGGCTAGCCTGTCTTGCTGGTGCAACGTAAACTATCCTTTGCCCTCGCCTGTGGGTCAGACAACCGGCTATTTTGATATTCTATGACCATATGGCATAGGCGAATGGCATGATTGAATTGAGGGGCCAAATTGTACCCAGCGTTGGTTGGAAGTGCTTAGTATTTAAGTAACTATCTCAAACGAAAGGCTTTTTCACGGGCCTGCCTCTCTTCGAGGAGTATTGGGATCCGCCGTGTGAGCTTGCACCGGGACTGATGGTAAACAGCAACGAGAGGTTGGCTTGAGCCAGAGAGACGAATCAGTACCTAGCTCGCAGGAAGATCCTGATGTTCAGCGCATGCTGCGCGTGAGAGATTTCGACGATACTTTGGCATTTGATGAATTACTCCGTGGATACCAGGCCCGCTTGCTGCGTTTAATCAAGAATATGGTTGTGGATGCGTCGGTAGCCGAGGACCTCGTTCAAGACGTATTCTTGCGCGTCTGGAGGGCTCGCAAAAATTACCAACCTACCGCTAAGTTCTCGACCTGGGTTTTTCATATTGCCCATAACGTTGCAAGTAATTCCGTACGCGATCGAAATCGTCGCAAGGAGTTTCCGGTATCGGGCAAATTGTCAAGTGACACCGGAACCTTCGCTATGGAACACATAGCGATGGCATCCACTGGGGCTATGCCGACTCGCAAAATAGACCGTTCCGAGCGAGAAGAAATGGTTCGTCTTGCCCTCCAAGCACTCAACGAACGTCAACGTACTGCATTAATACTAAGTCGTTACGAGGAGCTGAGTTACCAGGAAATTGCCGACACCATGGAATTGACAATTCAGGCTGTTAAATCGCTTCTTTGCCGCGCCCGAGTCAATCTGGGAATCTTGCTTAAACCTTATATGGAGGGTGGGCAGAGTCCACTTTCTTCCAACAGCGGAAGCGATGAATCTGATCAGAATTCTGGTTTGACTGATCGACTTGAGACCCCCGGAGGTCACGACGAACTATGATCGAGCAAGTGCCAGACGAAACATTGGTAGCCTATTTGGATGGCGAACTGGCGGCAGTGGAAGCGACCCAGGTCGAAGTTCAATTGAAAGCCAATGAATCTTTGCGACGCAGACTAGATGAACTGCGGGGAACCTGGGAATTGTTGGGTGACCTTCCGCTAGAACAACCCGATCCACGGTTGGCAGAAACGACTATTGAGCTGATCGGCTTATCTCTTGAGAGGTCTCATGAGACTTGGCTAGACCGCTGTTACCGCTACCGCTGGTGGCTAACTACCTGTGCCGGCGTGTTGGGGCTATTGTTGGGAGTTTTCTGGAGCCAGTGGCAGCACGAAAGAAACGAAAGACAACTTCTTGAACGAGTACCGGTGTTGGCAAACTTCAAGTTGCTTCAAGAGCTTGTATCTCCTGTTTGGCTCGAGAAAATCGCCAGCATTCCCGAATTGGAAGAGCTTACGCCAGCACCTTATGAAAAGCCGGTATTTTCTATGGTGACCGTCCCGCCAGGTTTGGAAGAACGCACGGCATGGGTCAAGGGTCTATCGAATGCTGAAAAGAAACGTCTACGAGACAATGCCCACAGCCTGGATTCACTCGACGAGGAAAAACGTCAGAGCCTGCAATCGCTAAGTGAAATGGTTTTTCAGGATACTCCCCAGGGCCAAGAATATCGTAGTGCGGTACAAGGTTATGCCCGTTTGCTG
>JAGQOY010000077.1 GCA_020427005.1 Planctomycetales bacterium | reverse complement strand
GACACGTTTGCCTTGGCAATCAAACATCCGAGATCGTAGTGAACCGAATACATGCTTTTTGGCCAGGAACAGATGATGCAGGAATTCACAAGCGTTGCTCCGCTGCTAGAGACTTGCCGATTTTCAAAATTTCTTCGGCTGATATTCGCGTTCCTTGCCATGTCACCTTCGCAGCATGTGAGTGCAATTGATCGACCGAATATTCTATTCATTGCCGTTGATGACCTACGCGATGTACTTGGCTGTTATGGAAATGAAGCGGTATTGACGCCGAATATCGATCGCTTAGCTTCGCGCGGAGTGCTCTTTGAACGTGCCTACGTGCAATATCCAGTCTGTAATCCTAGCCGATCTTCGTTTCTAACAGGTCTTTATCCAGATCAAACCGGAGTAACCAACAATACGACACTTCTACGAGACCAATTGCCGAATGTGGTTACATTTCCCCAATGGCTGAAAGAGTCGGGATGGCATTCATCTGCCTATGGCAAGATATTTCACCTGGGTGGAGGACGCGACACATCGCTTCAGGCGAGATGGATGGATTTGCCCTTGTCGTGGCATTCCGCGCAAGCATTCAAAGCGACTGAGGTCGGATCACGCAAAATTGCAGGACGTGATCTATCTTCCGGACGACTCAACTGGTGTCATTGGGGCGCAATGTCTGGCGGAGATGATGATCAACCTGATGGTCAAATCGCCAGTGCAGTCATCGCTGAGATGGAGCGGCTAGGCAATCAACCCTGGATCATCGGATGTGGATTTATGAAACCACACGATCCGTTCGTTGCACCCCAAAAGTACTTTGAGCTCTATCCGGAAGACTCGCTTAACTTGTATCGCGATCCACCTAATCAGACTCCTGCTCCACCGCAAGCGGTAGGTTTTGGTGCCTTTGGGGAAGTTTTTAATGGCTTTACTGACTCGGAACGCAAAGAATTCCTGCGTGCCTACTATGCATGCACGAGCTTCTTGGATGCACAGGTTGGCCGCGTGCTAGACGCGCTCGAGCGTTTGGAATTGAGTGAGCGAACTTTCGTCATTTTTGTCGGTGATCACGGGTACCATCTTGGGGAACGAAACTGGTGGAATAAAAACACGCTATTTGATCGCAGTTGCCGAGCACCGCTTATCATCGCCGGACCGCAAGTTTCGGCTGGTCGCGCACAAGGGCTTGTGGAATTTGTTGATTTGTTCCCAACCATTGTTGACTTTTGCGGCATAGCCGCCCCCAATGGACTGTCCGGTCAGTCACTGCGCCGACAACTGCAGAATCCCTCGGCGCCAAGTCGTGAAACCGCATGGACAATGGTTACCCGTGGCCAGGAAGAACGAGGCGACAGTCTTCGTACCAATCTCTGGCGTTACACTGAGTGGAGTGATGGTGCCATCGAATTATACGACCAAGCTTCAGATCCACAGGAAACCCAAAATGTAGCAGCCAAGAACCCCGACGTAGTGGAAAGAATGTCCGCCATGCTTGGGATGCGACGTGCCATTGAACCATAAGGATCCGTTTCATTGCCTCACAATTGCAGCCACCCAACCTCCTTTGTAGGGTGCCGTAAGGGTGACTTTAGTTTCTCCTTCCACTGACATCGTCGCTTTACGCTTGTTTTGTTCGGAAGTTGTATCTACCGGAATTCCCATGGAAAGACTGATCCAAGTTACCTTGAAGTGACCTGGGCTCCCGCCAAGGTCAAGTGAAACGGAACCTCCATTAGTAAAGTAAAGCAGGTACGAATTCCCGGGATCGGCCGCCAGGTAAGCTTCGTTGGGCTCCCGATCTCCTAACAACTCCATATGCGGGGACACGTTCCAAAACTTTATCTGTTCTTCTAAGAGGCGACCAGCTTTAATACTAGCTTGGGCCCGGTCATTAAATCCATTGCCCGAATCTTCACGGTGAAATCGGACTGCTGCCGAACCTGCTAATAAGTTTCTCCAAAAGCGTTCGACCCCATCCTCGGGGCCTCCAGTTCCAAATCCTAAATAACCTGAGCCGTAGATCTTCACATGATTGCTTGGGCGACGGTTCTGGTTGACGCGTTCAAGTAACCAATTCACTCGCTCCCAGTGTGTCTCATCAAAGTTACGGCTGTTGACTTGGGATATGTCCGCGAAGGTGTAATGCTCGGCATCATTGAAAATCAGAGGTGTATGTATGGCTTCATCTCCGCGGAACGCGTCATCGAACATGTCGGTAGTTTGAACGATGCGTCCCTTTGATTTGGCTTCGCGCCGGATGAGATCGATCCAGTACTGGCCCCAGGCCGCGGGAGTCGAGGTCTCATTATTCATGCAGTACAGCACATGGTCGTATTGGAAGCTGTAAGAGAGCATTTTCCGAACGAAGGCTTCTTGATAGTCGCGAATGCGATCAAGTTGTGACAGATAATTCGGCATGCCTGGGATGGAATGGAAAAAGGGTTGGCGGTCCCGAGATGGATGGTCGGGATATTGGGTTGCAAGTCCCACATCTGCAGCAGTGTAATTGACGTTATTGACTGGATTCCAGGGACTATCGCGCCAATGTTCCTGTGAAAAATCGAAGCGGTCCCAAACCTCAATCTGGACGATGATTGTGCGTTCTGAAGTCCAGGCGAGGAAATTTGCAAAGCGTTCCCAATACGCATCGTTCCAAAGATCAAGATTGAATTTTCCTGTTGGAAGCAGGCGATGCGGCTTTAGGTTCCGTTCTTCCCGCTGACTCATGGTATTTCGCACGTAGTTAGCACCTACAGACTGAAGTGCATCGAGGTGCTGTTCCAAATCGTCGATCAAGAACAGATGATCAGTAACACTCCCACCGAGCAACAATAGGGGCTGGCCTCGATACTGCCAATAAGTCGGATTCTCCGCGTAAGGCATGAGACCGATTGAATCCTGGCCAATTCCATAGACAGGTATGAAAAGAAGTAAAGACGCAATCACCATGCGAAATGTAACCATGTTCTGCCTCTGTGGAATTTGCGTGGGCTCGTCAGATCAGCTGGAGATTGCCTTCTCTATAAGCGAAATACCGAAATCTGGCGTCTGTGAATGGGCGGTTCAGTTGGGGATCAAGTGTTGTCCAAATGACCTACTAAACGCATCTTCTCGAAGAGTCAATTCGTTTTTGGAAAAACTTTGGTTTGTAAGCCCTTCCGCGAGATTGGTCGGGAAACACAAGATTGGTTCGTTCAATTCAGAAATGACTTTGGGCTGCATGTGCACGGGGTAGAAACGCTTTTGCGTACGGTACGAGTAAGTCGTAAGCACAAAGCAATGGTCGTCAAAGACTTGTTGAACGTTGGTGACCATGGTTAACAGCTTGGCTAATACATTAATGTTAAAAGCCTGCCAAGATCCCAAACTGCCAGTAACTTCAACGTTTACATGGACAAGCGGCGGATATTGTTGGTGCATGCGTCGATGCCGATGCTCCAGAATGACGCTCTTAGCAACTCCCAGTGCCTCAAGATCATTGCCTCTGCCTGGTTTGACAAGCACTAAAGTGTTTCGCTGCTCAAGTTCAAATCCTTCTCCATAAGCCACCATATTCTCAGCGTGCTGCAGTAGCCAAGCCCTCTGTTCTTCATCCTTAAGTGCCTCTAGCCTTTGTCGCTCGTGCAAGGTATACGCGACGTTCCAAAGAGTTTGGTATGCCAAGGGCGCTATTAATTCAACAGGCAAGCCAGAAACAGAATGCAGCAAGCCCAACACGGTTTCGAGTAGACGAGAGTCGAATACGACATTATTCCGCGAACGATTGACAACAATCCGCCGCATTTCATTAATCAAATACGATTCCATGGCCACCATTACCTTGAGGTCGTGGAACATAGGTGCCATAGGCCCTTCCATCACCACTCCCGGTGTTTGACCAGATAGAAGCGTATTGGCATCTCGATCATCCAAAGGTTGGTGCAGGAAGTCTTGATGGAAAACGTGTTGCGGATTGCACAAAGGCATGTGGGCCGTATTCAGCCGATGGATCAGTCTCGCGGTATCCAATTCATGGCCATCATCAAAAATTAGTCGCAGTGAATGATCATCCGTATTGGTCATACCATACATGACGAACAGCTCATTCGGTGAATACAGGGCCCGAAGCTGTAACGCTTGCTCTCGAACAGTGGCCAATGCGCGATCATTGTCTTGTTTGTGAGCCGCACAGCCGCTTCCCAAAACGCCATAGTGCCCCAGTGCGTAAAACAATGCAGGGCATCCTGGTGTATGGCTGGCAGCGTCCAATATTACGGCGTGCAAGCGGTCCCAGAAGCGGCTATTATTTCGGGATAAATCAACGTTGGTTCCCTCAGTGCGAACATAGGTAATAGTAGTCGGTGGATATCCCTTCTCATCGCTTGTATGTACTCTTCCGTCAATGCATTTGCTGACAAATGGACGAGGTGCGGCTGAGAGAAAATGTTCGAATCGGGAATTCAATCGATGCAGCTGTAAACTGGCTTGCACATTGCGTTGGAGATAGGTTGCAAATGCCTCATTGGCCAATTGACTGGCCAACGATGGCTCCCTGAGAGATTCTTTCAGACACATGTTGGCCATTGGAGAGGTTTTCCGGCAAGGTATGCTGAGTTGATTCGCGCTGTGTTCGATTTTACTCCTCTGGAAATGGCCGGACGATCAGGCAGCAACAAAACTTGGTGGAACCCGCCAAAAAAACTGCTGAGAAAATCGAGTTGACTATCCTTTCAAAATCGTGATCAACGCGCCCAGCTCCGGATAAGCTGTCGGACGAGCTTCCCAGACTCAGTTAGTTGTTCGTCGGTCCAGCCACCAAACGGTGAACTTGCTGGCTGGAGTACAGCTGCTCCTTCGCGTTTGTCGCTAATCGCCCAATTAAGATGACTGATCTGATTGGATTGCAGAAACGCGATCCATCTATTGACAGAGTCTGTGTCAACTTCACCATCTCCAGTCGCATTTACAGTTCCCCACTCCGTGACAAACAAGGCTATGCCCTTATCAAGTGCTTCCTGGGCTTGCTGCCTCAACACATCTTTATGCGTTCCCGCATAAAAATGGAGACTATACGCAACATTGGCGTCCTCGATAGGATCAGTTGCGGCAACGTCAACTCGTTGTGACCAACGCGGCGTTCCCACAATGATTAAATTGTCAGGATCATGTTTCCGAATGGCATTTATCACTGTGTTGGCGTACGGTTTGAGAACATTGGTCCATGAAACGTCCAGTGGCTCGTTATAAATCTCGTATATGACATTTGGAGATGCGCCGTAGGTGGCAGCGATCCGTCCAAAAAACTCTGCAGCTTGCTGAGAATGTAATTCAGCATGATGGTCGTGCCAATCGACAATGACGTACATGTCGTTTGCAATGGCTGCGTCAATGACAGTGCGAATCTTTTCTTCTTCTCTAATCGAATTGGTCAGGTAACCTCCAGCTTCGATTCCCATAGCAGCTCGAACGATTGGAACCTTCCAATCGGTATGTAGCCAGGCTACTGTTTCCTTTGTGTAGAACTGGCCCATCCATTGACTCCAAAATAGACTCATTCCAGCAAAGCTGACCGCTGAGCCCGATTCGTCTACGATCTTATTTCCCTGCACTTGCAGGCGCCCATGCTGTGCAACTTCTCCGGCCAATAGATGAGGGGAACAAGTCAATAGACTCAGCAAAACTGGACACAGTCGCAAGGTGATCATCGATAGTGTGACCTGCATAGATTTTCAAAAAAATTAGTTGACACTTCTCGCTGATCGCCGCCACTACTAAGTCTCCCCATGGGGAATAGGTAGCTACACAAATCTCTAACCCTCCTTGGGGAGGGTCGAAGTTCAGGAACGAAACTTTGGTAAGGGGGCTCCGAAAGCGATTTGCAAGTTATCCTCACTTTACCGCCCTCCGCGAAAACTCGCAAACTCGTTCCCGCCCCTCCCAATTTTCGTGAGGGTAAGTGAAAACCTTTGAACGTTGTGTAGATACCCCTGGGGAGAGTCGGGAGCGAGTGCGAGCTTCACCTTTTTTTGAACTTGTAAGACTTATTATAGCACTAGAGAAACCTCCAACTGACGGAATCTGGATCGGCAGGAGACCAGTGAAGACCAAAATGACAGGGCGCGAGCCGATGGTTTGTCCGCTTTCCTAGTTTGAGATCTTGGTAGAATCGAGGTCTGTCCCAAATTTCTCCGTATCGAATAATGTGGTAGCTTCTTGAAATAGTCGGCGCTGTTGGGCCTTTAAGTTGCTGGACGTGCGCCAAGCGCTCGCGCGGTCAAACAACTCCTTTGCTTGGGGCAACTCGCCTACGTGCCAATGGGTCATTGCCAATAGTAGCCAGTCACCTACTGCGTCGAAGTCGTCTCGAGAATCAGATGCCTGGAGAAGTTCTTTTACCTCGTTCCAATGCTGCATCCGAAAACTGGCTAGAGCCAATGCTTTACGTTGCAGCGGATTGTTAGAGTCACTTGAACAGCACTGCCGTATCAGGGACAGCAAGCTTGCTTGAAATTGGTCCAACGAGGAATTTGGCTCAAAGAGAGAGAGTAGGAAAAACAAGTCGGACATGTAGACGTCTGAAATCTCCTCTGGCTGAATCTGACTAACTGCGTCGTTGGCTTCGTGTATACGGCCCGCTGCATTAAGCGCATATGCGAGACACAGGCGAGTAACCAGGTTTTTTGGAGCGGTTTCCAAGGCCCGTTGATACTCTAGGATTGCTTCATTGAAATCCCCTTTTTCATGCAGGATTAAACCCAGAGCTCTTCTCAGATCGCTATTTCTTTGGTCATTATTCAATGCCTTGCGATACTCTGCGATGGCTTCGTCGAAATGCCCTCGATCATGAAAGGTACTGCCGCGGAGCACGAATGGAGTTACTACCAGCGAGTCTGCTAAAGTCGCTTGTCGCCAAGCTTCCATGGCCTCATCTATTTTGCCCTGATCGCTCAACACGTAGCCAATATTCGTATGGAGATGTGCGTAAGTTGGTTCCACCTGAGCAGCTCTACGGAATTCAGTTAGGGCCGCATCGTAATTCCCCATGCGGTGATATGCTACTCCCAAAGCAAAGTAGGGCCCCGTATTGAAAGGGTCCAATTCAATCGCTTTTCGAAATAACGGGATGGCTGAATTCATGTCTTGTTGGTCACGGAGCTCGATTGCCAGATTGTAGATTCCGCGTACGTTGGTAGGGTCAATCTGACTGGCCTGGCGGAATTCTTCAGTCGCTTCATTGCGCATACGCGATCTGCGAAACCTCAGTCCTATCTGAATATGCCAGTTGGCCGAGGAAGGGTCCATGGCAGAGACTTTTTTGAGAACATACCGGAGTGATTCATATTCGTGCAATTTCTCTAATACATCAGCCAAGTTCAGCAACGCGATCATACTGTCGGGCCGGCTAGCCACAGCGGCTCGTAGAAACCCAAGCCCTTCATCTGAATTGCCAAGTTCCTGTAAGCAATTCGCGAGTTCGAAATTGATCCAGAAATCATCTGGATAAAAGGCTTGAGATCTTTTTAGTATTTCGACTGCCTCCCCGGATCGGTTCGACTGACGCAATGCAGCTCCCAGCCAGGCAATCAGAGTTGGCGACTGCCATCGAAGCTCCACATCGGAGATAAGCGCCTCCAGAGTCTCAGTATCGCTTTCCAGTAGGGCGGTCCTTAAGTTCCGACGCCAAACGTTGTCATCAATTGCGGCGACAAATTGAAGGTGTTTCTCGATGTGGTTTCTAACGCCAAAGGCAGGCTTTAAAGAAAGTCGGAAGCACCCCAGAGAGTGATCCTGTGTCTGGTGAATCTTGATCACCAGACGATCGGTGTTTTCAAATAGAACTGGTGACTCAAACTTAAGAATCGCGTGGTGAGATTCCTCGATTCGTTCCCATACGTGCCAACCCGTTTTCGGGTCACCGTCTATCACTCCAGATATAGGTCGCTCCGGCCAAGAGTAGGAAGCGATCGCATGCGTAAATTGGTGATGCACTGGCTTGGCATCGTCTCGAATTACCAAGGCCTCAATTTCAGTCACTTGGAACGAACCTGTCGAATGGTGCCCTGCTCCACCATTGGGAAGAGCTGCGTCCCTTAAGGCATCCAGGCGTAGATGGGTAGCTTCCAACTTTCCTGGCTGTAGCTCTATCGTGTAAGTACTTCGATTTATGATCCGGGGCGGTCCAGCTAGTATGGAGCCGTCCGCACGCTGCGAGAACTCGCAGGAGTCAGAAAAAATGTTCATTACTTGAGGCGTAATCCATTGCTCGAGCGATAGACTCAGCAATTCGGCATCGTCAACATGTTCGAGTTCGCGAATCCAGTCGTCTAATGAGGATACTAGCGTTTCTCGAATGGTCGATCTATTAGCCCATTCGATCGCTTGAGAGAGCGTAACCTCAGATAAGTTTAGGCCAGCGTTTTGAAAGGCTTTGTGATAAAGGAGCGCGCTAGATTCGGTTCCAGCATTCGTGCTCGAAGCACGAGTTAATCGGATGCGTTCCAATTCTGTCTGCAAAGCTTGATCGCGAGCGACCTGCGATGCGGCTTGTTCTGCAGACTGATAATCTTTATCCAGGACATCTCTAAGTTGCTTTGCGGTCGCCTGCAGAGGCCCCAAAACTGCGTGTTGTTCTGTAAGCCTGACCGACTCCTGCGCACTTGCCAAGGCCAGCTGCAACTCCCTAGCATGTTCGGTCAGGTCGGTGGATGACGACAAGTCGAATGCGGCAGCCAGTTTTTGGTGAAGTCTTGCATCATTCAATTTGTCGTTGATGTTGGCCGTCGCAATGGCCAGTCGATCAGCCGCTTGTTGTTGCACGTAAGCCCATCCGCCCCCTCCTAGCCCAATCAGCATTAGGAGCGTGGAAACTAATGCCAGCTGAATCTTGCGTCGCTTGCGTTCTTCTTCCACACGCACTTCACCAGCAGCCCGCGCCAGCTCTGTTGCCCGGAGCCTAGCATCAACCGACTCGATGTAGGCGGCCACCCGGTCCTGCAGGACTCCGGCATTCCTTGGGCGGTTTTTGGCCTCAGGCTGCAGACAGTGCTTTGCCAAGCCAATAAGTTCAGCATCGGCTCCACAGCCGTCTAGCCTCGCAAAGCAGTCGTCTAGTTTGGCGCCCTGGGCCAAAATGAAAATCCTCGTCCCAGAGTCCGCCACATAAGGCGGATCTCCAGTTAAGATGACACAAAGAATTGCCCCCAATCCAAATACGTCCGAACGCTCATTGATTTCCTCTACGTTTCCGAGCGCTTGCTCCGGTGGCAAGTAAGATGGAGTCCCGAGAATACTTCCGACCTGTGTTTGGGAACCTGCTCCATCCGCTGTATCGCTTCCAGAACTGCGAACGGTTACGACGGCGCTTGCATCTCGTGCAACCGACCGTTCTTTGCGTTCGTCGGCGATACCTCCTTCCTGAAGTACTTTGGCTAGCCCCCAATCCATGACCTGCACCTCACCAAATGCTCCAACCATGATGTTTGCAGGCTTGAGGTCGCGATGAATTACTCCACGACTATGGGAGTAGGCCATTGCCTGACAAATTTGCTCGAAGATTCCAATAAAGCGTGCGCGATCTTCGGCTGGGTCCTGTCGCTCACTTAAGAGAGCTGATAGAGTTCGGCCCTTTACCAGTTTCATGGTAAAAAACGGGCGTTGATCATCCAATTGTCCAAGTTCGTACACAGGTGTGATGCCTGGATGCTGCAGCTGACCGCCAATTTGCGCTTCTTCAATAAATCGCCGCTGAACCTCGGGTTTGTCAGCATGTTCCTCAAGCAGCACTTTGATCGCCAGGTCACGGCCCAGATCTCTGTCCATTGCGCGATGAATCGCCCCCATGCCGCCGCGGGCGATTTCACCAGATACTTCGTACCGTCCGTCCGCAAAAATTCCTCCCGCACTGCGACCGGCTGGGCGAATAATCGGCCCATCTCCGTCTTGCAGCTGCCGCAAATTGACTCGAGGAACAGTATCTAGCTGGCACTCAAGGTGCTTCAAAACGCTCGAGTACGCGGCAAGCGAGCGTCCAGAGAAATTCGATTGAGTACTGGTTGGGAAATCGAGACTCGGTGGAGGTCGTTCCAAAAAGCTGCCTGCTTGAGAGTGCAAATTCAGCAGATGCTCGAGCTCTGCCCGTAGCTTTTTGTCTTCTCCACACACGTCCGTCAGATACTTCTGGCGTTCTTTTTCGGTTTCCAGATTCAGCGCTTGCGCCAGGTAGTATGCCTCGTCTTTCATTTCAGCTCCTGCGCGAACGGCGATTTCAACATTCTTAACGCGCCATTCTCAGTCGAATCGCACCAAAAGTTTCAGAAGAAATTCTGAAATAAGTCTACATCAACTTACATTTTTTCAACCGTGTTCTCATATCAAAAGCCATAAATCTTTCCTACGCAAAGTCACCCGTCGCTTTGTCAAAGTATGGGCTCATTTCCGACTAACCTTCCCGCCGAGAAGGTCCGAGCAACGCGAGCCGGTAGGGTACTCTAGTTTGGGAACTCTGGGTTGCAATCTGAATTATCGACAATCACCATCCCGAATTCGCCGGCTCGCAAAAACTCGCACCTCGCCACAACGCCCAAACCTGGGAGGGCAAGTTGGCCTAATTCTGCGAGCGCACCCTTGCAGCTCAAGAATGTCATAGAGCGTTAGATTTTGGTGGCGTTAGGCTAAAAATGTTAAAAAATCCAGATTTCCTGTGGGGCAATTTCAGCTCATACGACGCGTTGTCTTAGTCCGAACCTAAGTGGCTGTTATTGCAATTTAGTTTCTGATGGCCGACTAGCAGAGTGTCTGCTGGTCGGCGGAGCAAAAAAAGAAAGTATCAAGCAAGCCAACCAACTCTATAACATTTGCATGTTAGCAGCACGGCGTGCGACGGCCTCTGAATAGAACTTTCTCAAAAAATCCACTCATCGCTAACGTCCAAAATCGTAGAAACGATTTTCCCTCAAGCAGGAGATTCGAATGAAGATCAAAAGTCGTGTTAACAAACTGCGTCCAATGTTTTATGGGTTTATTGTTGCGATCGCTACCGTCATTGTATTTGCCAATAGTGCGCAAGCTTCAAAAAACTGGAGTTGCTCATCTCTCTGTAGATCGGAAGCAAAATATTTTGAGAACCAGTGCTTAAGCACGGGAGGGTCCAAACAAGAGTGCCTACAAGTAAAAAGAGACATATACGACAAATGCATACTTGAGGAATGGTGTATTGCTTTCTAGTTTTTGTGTTTTCCGTGGTGAAAGTTGATGCCCCTTCGGACATTTTTTTGTTGAGTGCCCCCATTTCCCCCCCTCGATGAGTTGCGGGCCGCGAAGGGAATCTCCGCCTCGTCTGTAGGGCTCCAAACCGTAACCGACACTTTTTGCAAAACTTCTGGTTCTCGATCAACTTCACGTTCCCTTACGATTTACTTTTATGAGGAGACCAAATATGTCTTTCAAGAAGCCAATTAATAAGCTGCGACCGATGTGTGTCGCATTGTCAGTCTTTGGCCTTGGATTCCTGTTTCTTAGTCACGCAAGTCAAGCAGCGCCTCAGCGGAGCTGTCAGAAGTATTGCATCCAGCAATCGAAGGTTGCTCAAAAGCAGTGTCTTGCCAATGGTTATTCGCACAGGGAATGCAATCAAGTAAAACAGGACGCATATGATCAATGCATGCCTGGCGGATGCCTCTCTGATCCCGGCTTCTGATAGATGCCGTTTGAGACTTGTGCGACACATGTGGGGAGGCGACGAGTCTTAGAGTCAAACAACGCTCGGACTTGTCGCCTCGTCCAAGTTATAGAACTGAGCTGCAGCATTTTCGCTTGACTCAGATTTCAGGATCCGCTTTATGTCAATTTCTTGCGATGAGCAATCGACTCGCACGCAACGAGAGGGCCAGCACCATAGCAACTTTTGGCTTATGTACTGCTACGCCCTAACGGCAAGCGGTATGGTGCTTTCCGCATATTTGCTTTGGAGGATGTTAGCCCAGATTTCTGGTGTTCCATTGAGCCTGGACCTATGTTCTGCCATATTCGGAACCGGATGCGACCATGCTAGTTCAACTCGCTCTTTGCTTTTGGGAGTCCCCTTAGCTGGCTGGGGGCTGTCTTACTTTTCTACCCTGGCCGCCCTGCTATTATTGGGTTTGCTTTATAGCGAAGATTTTGAGTTTGAGTCGAGAGTCGCCATTCTCGTGTTCGGACTGATAGGACTTGCTTGCAGCATTGGGCTCGTCTCAAAGATGTTCCTAGACACCGAGCCGGTATGTCCCGTTTGTTGGTTGATCCATGGAGTCAACCTGGCAATTGTATTTTGTGCGTGGAAGTCGACTGGCAAATCATTGGCCGAAGTTGCCGGCGTTACCATCACCGCAGTCAAATATCTGATGGGGGCCGAAGCGACTTACCCGTTATCCGCAAAACGCCGAGTTTTGTACATATTTTGTGCATTGGGACTGGGCGGTTTCGTTTACCAATGGAGCCTTGTACAAGCTACTATTCGTCGGGGGGTGGAACGCATCGCCGCACCTCAGGAAATAGTCGAAGCCTTCAAAGCCACACAGCCGGAGGAAATTAGGCTTTCAACATATGATTCTCGTCTGGGCAGCTCAAGTGCACCGATTCAATTGGTTATCTTTTCTGACTTTCAATGCCCGGCCTGCCAATATACAGCCGAAGTTTTGGGCGAGCTAACTGACAGTCATGCGGATAAGGTTTCCGTGGTGTTCAAGCATTTTCCGCTCTGTTCTCAGTGCAATCCATTGTTAAAAAAAGACTTGCATCCTCTGGCTGGACTTGCCGCCCAAGCCTGCCTTGCTGCTGCTCAACAGAGCAAGTTCTGGGCATTTCACGATGCACTATTCGCGGCTGATTGGGAATTACTAGGTGAACATACCGAACTCTTCGAACCGCAACTCCTCGAACTAGCCGCACAACTTAATTTGGACGTCAATAGATTTGAGTTAGACCGCCGAAGTTCCCCCGTCCAAGATAGACTGAGTGCAGATATCGAAGAGGGACTACGTTTGAAAGTTCAAGGTACTCCTACCATTTTTATGAATGGGAGGCTGGTAACTCGTCCTAGCCAGCGGACCTTGGAGATTCTGATCGAACACTTGTGCTCACCGGATGTTTGATCCGTTATTGATGACAACGGCAGACATCCTGAGGAGTGGCGGCGGCAAGAAAAAATCATATGTGCTCCATGACCTTCGCAGTCGAAATCCTGATTTTCACTGGTTCACGCGATCAAATCTTGCATGTTCGGCGTGAAAAAACTATGCTCAATTCTCAATTGAATTCCCGTTGGTTGTGACCAATGGAGATCGCATTGGCAATTTTGGATTGCATTCCTGCTAGTATCCACAACTCGCGGACTCTACAAAGAATTTGGACACAATCCCTTGAGCGAAGTGACTAAGATTCTTCGGCGGATTGAATCGGGAGACCCCACGTCGGCAGACGAACTCCTGCCGCTTGTGTATCGCGAGCTGCGCGCTCTAGCCACTGCACATTTAAAACACGAAAACCCTGGACATTCACTTCAAGCCACTGCGCTTGTTCACGAAGCATTTCTGCGATTGGTAGAGCGAGAGGATCGCGACAAGTGGCAATCGCGAGGGCATTTTTTCTGCGCCGCAGCGGAGGCGATGAGGCGGATATTGGTGGAAAGTGCACGCCGCAAAAAACGACTCAAACATGGCGGTGGCAGAGAACGCGTGGAGTTGATTGAAGATGCGTTGGCGGCTCCTGAATCGGACCTGGATTTGGTTGCACTCGACGCGGCTTTGGAAGTATTTCATCAGAAGTACCCCCGCAAAGCTGAGTTGGTCAAACTGAGGTACTTTGCAGGCCTGACAATCGAGCAGGCGGCTGTTGCCCTGGGAATCGGCACATCAACAGCCGACCGAGATTGGGCCTTTTCAAAACTTTGGTTATTTCGAGAAATCTCGGGAAATCTTGGACCTCACCTTCCTCGAAAATAGCAATAGTTTTCGAGGCCGCGAAGCAACAATGGCTCAGCCTGCGAGTGTCATTGATCAGAAAGCTGCCGACCAATTTCTAGCCGCGCCTCGTACTGCGCGAGCAATCGTTCTCGCTGTAGTTCTCCAGATTTGTCATTCTCTGGGACTTTAATTGAATTGCGATGGCGCGCCAATTGTTTGCGTTCGTCGTCTTCCTCGAAAACAGCGGCACTGCCCATCATTGCCCATAACAACGTCAATGGCCAGAATAGTCTGCGCATTTTGACAACTCCTTGCCTTCGTATATGAGTACTTGTTAGGATACCGGCGATAGACGGCTTTGTAGGCAAATAAGGCAAGCGGCAGAAATAGATCTACCAATCCTAACCCGAAGCGTAAGCGAGGGACCGAACAAGAATCCCTCACTTACGTTTCGGGTTGGGACGTTTATTCCTGCCGCTCGCCTAAACTCAGCTTAGCTAGAGCCTGGCGTTCGCCGAAGTGTTTATGTGGGGATGCATATTCTGTGCCAAACATGGTGCAGAATTGTGAGTCCGCCTCACAGGCACTCGTGGACTGCTCTAGTCATCAAGACATTTGTTTACCCCTAGTCCAGGAAGAAGCCTTGTGATGTGTTTCAGTCGAAACTAGCGGACTTGCGTGAAATTGATGGCATCGGAAGTAGCAAATGGCAACATCCCTGAGTTTGCTGGATAAAATCAAAGGCGATCGGTCCTCAGAGAGGTGGCACGAGTTCTTGGAATGTTACTCACCCATGATGGATCGATGGCTGAGAGCACATGGCATTCCCGAACATGATCGCGAGGAGATCGTTCAAGACATTTGCGCGGTGATGGTGCGCAGATTGCCGGATTTTGAACGACAACGTGAGGGCTCATTCCGTAAATGGTTGCGATTGACCACCGTCAATTGCATGCGAGATTTTTGGAAGCGGAGTTGCAAACAGGCTCGCGGAAATGCAGAATCGCATGTCGAAGATTTGATAAATGGTTTGAACGATCGCTCCAGCAGTGTTAGCCAATTGTGGGAACGCGAGCATGATCAGCAGTTACTCGCAATCTTGCTGGCAAGAATCAAGCCCGAATTTCGCTCCAACACATGGAGTGCTTTCACGATGGTAGCACTCGAACAAATGGCACCGGAAAAAGTGGCCGAGAACTTGGGCCTGACGACGAACGCAGTGTTTGTGGCCAAATCAAAGGTCATGAAACGCATGCGTGAGGAAGGGCAAGGTCTTTTGGATCCTTAAGCAGAGGTAATTTACTGGCAGATTAGCGTGCGTAGCAATCTGCCAATTATTAGATAATTACAATTGGCAATTCGAGACAATATTCAGAATGAACCATTCTCAACACCCTTATCTCTAGAATATGCTGGTGGAATCCAGTGCCTTTGAACATGCGTCATCCGACGGAAGAGTCTCTGAATGCATTTCGCGTTGGCAAACTCGATCATGCCAATTGGGAAGCCATTGCCCAACACATCGATGATTGTGAACAATGTACATTGTTCTTACTCCAACACGAAACTCACGATGAGCTTGAAACTTGTCTGGCTGGATTGAAGTCTTGGGAGCAGCTACTAAATGACCAAACCGAGGGTCTTTCTGAGCTACTGTTACGACACCCTCGCTATGAGATTCTTCGTCCACTGGGCCAAGGCGGAATGGGTCAGGTGATACTGGCTCGGCACAAAGTCATGGATCGGCTAGTTGCCTTAAAGGTTGTGCGGCCAGATCTAGCTGCTTCGACCGTGGTAGGTCGGAGCCGCTTTCTGAAGGAAGTAACGGCCCTTTCCAAATTAAGCCATCCCAATATTGCGGCAGCTCTCGATGCAGAGCAGGAAGGATCCAATTTACTTCTCGTCATGGAGTTTATCGATGGTATTGATGTTGAGCATTTGGTCAACGAGAAGGGGCCCCTTCCGCTGGGAATGGCTTGCTACATTGCCAGTGAAGTCATTCGTGGTCTCAGACATGCGGAGCTGCAGGGCATCGTCCACCGCGACATCAAACCGTCCAATATCATGTTCTCACACAACTCCGAAGTGAAAATCCTGGATTTTGGATTGGCTAGTTTGCGAGAGGGTAAGCATGGGCACGAAACAGCTTCAGGTGCTATCCTTGGAACGCCACAATACATTTCCCCCGAACAGGCGACCAATGCCAAGCATGTTGATTTGCGAGCCGATGAATACAGCCTCGGTTGTACGCTGTTCTTTATGCTGACTGGCTCACCCGTCTTTGACTTTGAATCCTCAGCGGAGATGATTGCGGCTCACTTGAAAGACCCTCCTCGCCCACCGCGACAGCTTAACCCTGAGATCCCCTACGATTTGAATGCAATAATACTCAGAATGCTTAGCAAAAAGCCTGAAAATAGATTTGGTGATTATGGATTACTGACTGCCGCACTGATGCCCTTTGTTCAATGTCCAGCCGAATCTCAAATTGGCGACCTAATTGCCACCGCAAGGCAGCATTTACAAAATGCATCAGCATCGGCAAATGCAAAAGAGTCGCTTATCAATGTCAAACCCAAGCCAACCGTTAGTTTGTTTGCGCGGCGACGAATTATTTTTGGAGCAGTATTAGGAATCGGTGGTTTGGGTTTGCTTTACGGTCGTAGCCTATTGTTTGAGCGCCAGCGAGAACCGCAAGTTCTGGTTGTCGTGCCTTTCGATTCCTATTATGCAGGAGACTACGATCGTGTTGTCAAAGCGCTACGAGGGCGAGATATATCGTTTCGCACGGCATCAAGCGCACCGGGTATAGCTAAAGAGTACCGTGATCCGTACATGCCAGAACAATATTTGGCCATTAATCCAGCTACCATCGATATTGTAGTAGAAGCTCAGTCGGTTTCTGACCTTATGTTTGATATCGTGATATTCACAGGTGCTTATCCGATTGAGAATCTGGAGTTTGCATATAATAAGAGCGACTTGGCAACCCTGTTAATTACAAAAACAATAGAGCGGGGAGGCATGGTAGGTGCAGTTTGTGGCGCCATCGATGTATTAGCTGTAGCCAAGCAATTATCGTTCAAACGCGCCGCTAAGGCAGAGTACTTGAAGGACTCAACACGATTGGATAGCCGAATCGAATGGGTGGCTGACCAGGCAGTAGTCGCAGCTGATCAGCGCGCTCAGGTATTTAGCTGTCTGCGTTCCGAGGACGCAGGCGCGTTAGTGACAACCATGTTAGATAACTATTTTGAAAAATAGCATTTGATTCTATGATTCTCGGAGCGCTAGCCGACGGTCATTGCCAGTCAACCTTTCTCACCTACAACAACGTTGACTTGACTGTGTTATGTTGTGTTGTGTCATTTCGACGCAGTTTAGGGATGCATCGTCGGTGACCAGCGCGATCCCTAGACTGTTAAAAAATAAATCACGATAACTCACCCTCCCAAATTTTGGGAGGGTCGGAAAAAGAAAGCGTCGCGAGACGCTTCCTTTTCCGGGGAGGGCTAGCTTCTTGCTCAGTCTTGCTAAACAAGTTTCGAAAATAACCTGAATCCGCTCGATCGCAAACGCCGTCCATAACAATTCCTCTCCCAACAACGCCCATGTACAGGCGAGATGACCCTCGAGCTCCCAGAGAAGTCGAGACGGCACTCGCTTCTGGAGCCAATACAAACCTGGCTACTCCGTTAGCAATTCCGAGGTAGGCTACGCCATCGGGCAAGCGCGATGCTCTCATGGCATTGTCAAAGGCCGTTGCCAAGGCGCCAGTTGAGCTTCCATTGCCAGTCCATTCGATCGTATGTGGTTTTTCCAATAGAAACACTAGTATCAAGCTCAGGCTTGTCCGGCATTCGAACCTGGTCGAAACGCCAAGTTCGTTACCGAATACTATGTCGACGGTGTGGTAAGGATACCAGGGAATTTGGTCGACCTTGAAATCAAAATCTGGGTGTTCAATTGGTTCTGAGGGTTCCGTGATTACTGTCCAATTGATTTCAATCTCCGCAGGTGGGCCACCAATCAGACTTCCCACTTTGCCTTCGACCAGATACGTGTTTCCCATAGCTTGGGCATTTATTCCACCCACCCCATCCGACTCAAATTCCATCGACTGAGCAATGTCCTGGGCATTCATGCCTGGGGATATTTCAATTTCAAATTGAATTGGGAGTTCACCAGGTTCATGAAGAGTCCAGCTAATAAACCCTGGAAAACTTGTTTGTCCATTGGGAACTTCGATGACTGCATTTACATCAGCTCGTGCCAAGCCAATCCCTAGCCAGGCAATTGCAAGACTTGTCTCCATTAGCCGAGTGAGTAAGGATCGCGAAAAACACATGGGACTTCTCCTTTGGTCAAAGTGTTACTACTTGGAATCTACTTCTCAATCCGCCAGAAACACATCTGGCGTCTGACTCCCGTTAAGCAGATATGGACGGGCGTCCATAGACCTTTCAGAAATCCGAGCAATCTACCCCAGGAAAAATTATTGAAAGTTGACTGCCTCATGCTTCCATTCCAGAGAAATCGAGACCCTAGTAATTCCCCGACTTTCTGGATCAGTTGCCAAATATGATAAACTTGGGAGCGATACGCGCATCACCCAATCCAAATCACTTCCAAGGCAAAATACTCAATGAAAATTTGCAGTCTGTTTATTGCTTGCGTTTTGGGCAGCTTACATCCTTGCGTTCATGCCCAAGAGATTTCACACAGCTTTCTTGCATGCGGTCAGAGAACCTACATCATGGGTGCTGACGGAAAGCCAAGTTGGACTTATCCAGAGGCTACTCGCGATGGATACGTCCTGAACAACGGTACGATCATTTTGACTTTGAACAAGTCGGAACGATTCCATGGCGGAGCTGTGGTTAGCATTGCACTCGACGGCCAAGAGACATTGATCTGGAACGGTACTCAAAGTGAAGTTAACAGTGCTCAGCCAACTTCGGATGGCACATTTGTAATCACTGAGGCGGGAGACACCCCCAGACTCCTCGAGGTCAACGCAAATGGTCAAGTCTTGCTTGAGTTTCCGCTAGACTGTCAGAAGGAGAATCACCATATGCAAACCCGGATGGCACGTAAGCTGGTTGATGGAACCTTCTTAGTACCCCACCTGTTCAACTTTGCGGTCCTTCGATACTCATCCGCTGGAAAGATCCTAAACAAACTTGATACTACGGTTCCAGGAGACTCCGAACATGCAGTTCACAGTTGGCCCTTTACTGCCATACGCCACGGAGATGGCCGCACGTTAGTATGTTGTACCAATGGAAACCGCGTGGTTGATTTTGACGCTCAAGGCAACGTGGATTGGACGCTAACAAACGAGGATTTGCCTAGCGATTGGCTTCAAGATCCATGTGGCGGTCAAGTTCTACCCAATGGCAATATCGTCATTACGAGTTATGCCGCTGGCCGGGCCAATCCGGACGCTCCTAAGATGTTTGAGGTTACACCTGAAAAGAAAGTGGTGTGGAAATACTCAGATGGCCAACGAGTTGGAATTCACCATTTTCAAGTGCTCACTACCAATGGAAAAAAGCTCGACGGAGCTGCGCTTAAATAGTTAGGGCATCAGATCGCTGCTAAGGCGTCGTTTCTTTGGGAAGAAATTCAACTTGGCGATCGTTCGAAATGGGTTCTCCAGGAGTGCTACGTCCAGCTTCTACTTGGGTAGTTAGTATTTGAGTCAAGACAGCTGCCCTGTCGGGAAATTCGTCAAGTAAGTTGTTTGTCTCTCCAGGATCTTCTTCCAGGTTGAAGAGCTGCATGGCTGGTAAGCCTTGTTTTTGGGCATCATTTTCCTTGGGCGCACTCCAACCTCCGCTGCCACGGCACAGGCATAGTTTCCAATTGCCTTGCCGAATAGCGAAGGAACCACTTATCGAATGACTGATCAAAGTATCTCGACCTGAGCTTCTCTGGCCTGCGAATACCGGCAAGAGGCTAAAACCATCTTCTCCACCCCGATTTTGACGAGGTTGTTCGACTATAGCTTCCAGCGTTGAGTAGACGTCCGTCAAGCATGCCAAAGCGTAGCTTGTTTTCCCACCTTCGATTCGTCCAGGCCACCTCACTATCAGCGGTACTCGATGACCACCTTCGTAGATGTCCGCCTTGTGGCCACGGAAGCCGGCGCTTGGATCATGGTTGAAACTTTTTAGCACTTCGAAATTCGCTTCGGGTGAACACCCGTTGTCGCTTGTGAAAAAGATAAGAGTGTCGCCATCGATTTCACAAGTCTTGAGTGCGGCCATCAATTGCCCCACATGATGATCGACCTGCATTACAAAATCAGCATACGGATTCATATTGCTGGCGCCCTTAAACGGTGGAACCGGTACTATCGGTGTGTGCGGAGACGGAAGCGCCAAATATAAAAAGAATGGACTATCTGCCTTCGATCGTTCTTGAATGTGCGTTATAGCTTTGTCAAACAGATGGGGTAGTACTTCCTCAATCTTAAAGTCAGGGCTAATTGGGCCTTTGCGATACCAGCCGTATGCGTTCTCCTGTTTTGTTACTCCTTCCTCACGAACTGGGATGGCAGTGGCATGTCCAGAATCGACCCACACATAAGGCGGCATGTCGAGCGAACCGCAATGAGCGTAGTACTGGTCAAAGCCGTTAATGTTGGGACCATTCAATACAGGTTGGCTAAAGTCAATCTTATCATCGCTGTCCTTATGCCAATCCCACCCCAGATGCCACTTGCCAATCATGGCCGTGTGGTAGCCTGCAGCTCGCATCAGATGCCCTAATGTTGGTCGATCCGCCGGAATCAAGTGTGAACTTGTGCCACTGAGTACTCCCCGTGCCAGCCGTGACCGCCAGTTATAGCGTCCTGTCAGCAGTCCGTATCGCGTTGGCGTGCAGACGGCACTAGTGGTGTGTGCGTCTAGAAATGTTAGGCCACCATCAGCCAGAGCCTGTAAATTAGGAGTCTTGATCTGACACTGTGGATTGGTAGGTGAAATGTCTCCAATCCCTAAATCATCAGCCATAATCAAGATCACGTTGCTGCGCTCCGCGGCGGGTACATAGGCCGACCAACAAAGCACTGATGTTACAAGTAGGCAAAAAACTTTTTTCTTCATAGTTGTACTCATACACTGAAATTGCCGCACTTAAAATATCGAAACAAGATTAGCAGAATTTGCGGAAGATTGAAACACAGAGCCAAAGGTCACAAAGAGGTTTGCTATCGATAGCCTAGTAGGACAGCCGTGCGCAATTATGATCTGTGAGCCGAAGGCCGTAAGGCCTCGGGTAGTACTTTAAACCCGGCCGCTCACGAGAGCGTCCAGCTTGAGAGGAATTGCATTCTTTAGCTCTTTAGAATGTCAGCTGGTGATGAAATCGGGTCACGAAGCCAACGGTTGCAGATACGCGTCACGGCTTAGATCCACAGAGAAATTCGAGTTCAATATCGCACGTTCATTAGGTGCTCAATGTTCCATGTTCGTCAGATTAGCGGAGAATGTGAGGATCGGTCAATCAACCTGTTTCTCTGCCAGCAACTCGATGGCCCTCAAAACTCGCAGTGGATGATCGGTCTGGATGCAATCAATTCCCCAACTGATTGCAGTCTGATACTGCTCAACATTTTCATACAGCCCAAGAGCATCTGAGAAAACCTGTATCCCTTTGCTATGACAGGCAGCAATCATCTCCGCACTCAAAATGGACCATCGAGCGTCGACTCCAAAAGGTTGGCTAGCAGCGACGACATCCAGATCGGAGAATTGTCTAAGGGGTGGTAGGGTACGAATCTGAGGATCTATTTCGTGCAAAGCCTTGCAGTAGTCGGTTGATTGATACACCACATGGCGTTCCGCTAAATGGTGCTCGTGGATGACAGCTACCAACAGTTCCGGCGTGATGTCTTTGGCATCGAGATAACCTCGCATTGATTCGCCAAACGCCTCCAGCCCATCCGACAGAGAAGGAACTCGCAGCGGCTCAAGTTCTTTACAGAACCAATCCCCCGTGGAGTATTCTTGAAGCTCCGCGTACATAAGATCGCGGACCATGCCTTGTCCGTTGGTGGTTCTGTCCAAGTCGCTGTCGTGAAGCAAAACCTGTTTTCCATCTCTAGATGTACGGATATCGATCTCAGCGTAATCCATGCCCAGACGCTCCGCCAACGAAATGGCAGGCAAAGTGTTTTCGGGGGCATAACGATTCGCACCGCGATGGGCAGCAATCTTTACCGGGAATTCTCCCAATTGACGTCGAGCGTTGAAGAATAGCAAGCCCGCGGGATCATCCGTTTGCAACCAATCGACTCCCGCGTCAATTACAGCCCCCCAAGTATCTGCCGTGTCTCGTTGGCCTCCCACGGTCTTGGCCTGGACCTTGATTCCCTTGGAGTGAAACTTTCGGCAAAGCTCGGACGTTACGCGGTCAGCGTCGATTTCTGCGACTGCCGGTGCAATTCGCTCAACAAAGGATTCAAACGACATCGACTCAGGACGGTATTTTGTCATTCCAGCAACTCGTCCGCCCGATAGAGTTCTTACAACTGAAATATCCTCGAGTCCAACGTAGACTACGACCTGACTCTCCATTTCGGCAGCGAGGATATCTTTCACCAGTATCTCTAAATCAACTGCTTTACAATCGAGATACAAGTTCACTTTGCCCTTTGCCAAATTAAGTGCCTCGGGAAGTGATAGAATTTGAGTCCCAGCAAATCGGTCGGCAAACCAACTGCCTGCATCCAACTTTTGCAACTCCGCCAAAGTAAGCTCATTTACTAGTCCAGTTCCATTGGTAGTGGCATCCACGGTGGCATTGTGGATGAGAACATGTTGACGATCGCGTGTGAGTCGGACATCAACCTCAACCCACTCACAAAAATCTTCGTGGCACATCGCGATGGCCACTGCCGAGTTCTCTGGAGCCGCCATCCACATGCCACGATGCACCATCACCTGTATATTGCGCGGCGGTTGTACAGGCTGAAAAAACTGAAAACCGACCTGTGCGAAGGAATGCACTGTTAAGCAAAGAACGAGCCCACAGGTCATGACAATGCGCCGCACAATTTGGATTCCTTGATACGGGTAAGATACTAACGATTTGCGAACAGGAACTGAATAAAAAATAGACCATCGTAAAACGAGACTGAGGACACGTAGTATGTGTCAACTACCGGGCGAGGTCCTCAAACTTAGCATTGGGCAAACATAACACCTCAATATTATACGAAACGAAGTGTTGCCCAAAACGCCAGCGTCAGAGCTTGTAACGTAGAACTGAGGATTTTCGCGTTATTAGCAGGGCCGGCTGTTGTTACTAGTACAGATTCCGTTCAAGGAATCTCCTCGGCATGAAATGTCCTTTAGCTTCCGGAAAAACACGCCTTCGAAATTCTGTTTTGAACAAACAATCTATAGCTACTTTTGCGAAAAGTTGAGCCCCCATCTGCTCGACTAACAACCCCAGCTATGTCAGAGATCACTCAAGACGAAAAGTTGCATAGTTTAGTTGACAGATCCAGGTTTAATCGCCTGCTGTCGATCATCTGGCAATTGTTTGTATCCGTGTGGTTTATTGGCACTATATGGAATATCGGTCGCTTAGCATTCAACTATTGGGATCTTCGTCGCATCCTCTCGAACGAATGTCTCGAGATTAGTCCGCAAGTTCAAAAGGAATATGAGAGCGCAGTTCACTGCGTACCGCTAAATCCCGTACCAAGGCTGCTGCTAACAGACGATATTTCCGGGCCGTTTTCAGTGGGCTACTGCAATCCTTGCGATATTCTGCCTCCTTGGATTGCACATTGTGTATCGATGGCGCAGTTACAGGAAATATTCGTTCATGAACTGGCGCACACGTTACGGCGAGATCAGGTCACGGTTTGGTTTCAGAACTTGACGGGAGCTCCCGGCCAATTTAGCCCAAACCTCTAAACAGGAAGCCTATTGATCGTCAGTTCCGTATTTCTTAGCGTTGAACAAGTTTGTCCCCTCCGCATTTGAACTTTGCTCCCAACTTGAACAATTGCACAGTAGTCCGCGTAGACTCGAATCGAATCATCTGCCCGTAGATTTGCCGAAGCATATCAGCACCGACTTGTGCGTCGAAACGTGCTCCATACCGGCAAATTTGTTATTATGCAAAACTGCCAAATCAATTGCGGCGCGTCTTACAGAGGTCACTGCTATTCACGTAGACATTACTCTTCAAAACGAAAACTGATTAAGGAATTGGGAAATGTCAAGACTATGGTGCGTGCTGCTGATTGTTACATTTCCGAACATCGGAATCTTGGCCCAGAATCTGAACAGCTCTACTTCCGAGGAGCAAGCATATTTCGTCGAGATTGGCGTGATTAGTTATGAGCACGAGCTTTCAGCTCGTGCGATTCGTGAATTTCAGTCGGAATTATCGAACAAAGGCGCAATAATACCTGATAGATACAGTGATCTCGTAAGTTTGGCCTATCAAGAAAAAGCCAAAGAGATTAGTCGCGTGGCATTAAGATACGTGTTGCAGATCGGTGATGTCTCACAGCAAGAACTCACAACACGCGATTCAAAGGTCTTCGCTCATATTAGGCTTTTAAGTTCGAGCGACTCGAGTCTCAAAGCAGATATAACCACTCAATTTTCTGGTAGGTTAGTCAACAACAGTGGAGGAGGGGGGTCAGCTGGTAACACACCGAATCTAGAGATGCCTTTGGATGACAAAGAGCACCATATTGGAGGTGGAGGACACTTCGCACTTTTTCCTCAAGGCAACGGTCAATACAGCTGCACACGACGTTACTTTCGTGCCAGGGCAGCCTTACCGCAAGACTTTAAGCGGAAAAAAGTTAATCGAGAAGCTGGATTGCCATTCGGGTTCGACGCTCGCACAAAACGACCAAGATTTCTGGCGCTAGATGAAAAATGGCAGTGGCTAAAGCTAATTAGCCCGTCAGAATATGACGACTTTGCATCGCTCGAAAAGTTAGGTGAGATTCTCGATAACAAGATGATTCAGGAATCAAAACGGGTTGTTTAGAATTTGTAACCTGCGAGAAGATCAAATTCAGAAACTTGAAGCTACATTTATTAGGTATCGATCCCAAGTTCAGAAAGACGCTAGTGCATTAGAAGAGGATGCGTTGCGGAACCCTCGCATGGAAGGTGAAGAAGCCCGCGAGTTTGACAGACGGTTAACGGAACTAAATGGAATGATACATCAGAGCTTTTTTACAGCGGGAAGTTTAACTGAGAAAGTTCTGAGATCCCAACTCGACGACGAACAATTGTACGAACTTCAGCGAGCGAACCTGAGTTCGTTTGTCGAGTCGTTAGCATCTAGCGATCTGGAGTGGAGCGAGAGACAATCCGAACAGATACGGTCGCATCTGGAACAATTGCTCAGCCAACATCCTTCGGCTGTCCTTGATCCTCAAATTCTTCTGGATGAGTTGGACAGCGAGTTTCTTACACAGGTGCTCGACGCCCAACAAATCCGGCAGTTTGAATCATTGCTTCGAACATCTTCAAAGGTGCATTTCTTGCTGCTAAACGTTGACAATTCTTAGTTTGTCCGAGTTATTTACGTCCAGCAAATTGCCTGTCTGCGAATTGCCATGTAGGACAAACAAGTAGCCTCCCGATGAAACTTCTGGAGTGCCCGGGCGACGCCATGTTCAAACTCAAGTTGTAGTGCCAAGTTTCTGCTATAGTAACTGCCATTGCCAAAGAACCGTTGTTGCATGGTCACAAATCCAATGTTGGCTATTCAACTTCTAGGGCGAGCGGCAGAAATAATCCTGCCAATTCTAATCCGCAGCGTAAGCGAGGGACTGAACAACAATCCCTCACTTACGTTTCGGGTTGGGACGTTTATTCCTGCCGCTCGCCAAGATGCACGGTCTAGTCTCCAGAACACCCACTACCTGAACATGAACACACACTTCAAGTTTGTTTTTGCGGCGCTAACTTGCTTTTGGGCTAGCAGCGCTTTTGGACAAAACGCCGATTGGCAACACTATTTGGGAGGCAAGAGTCGCAATCTCTATTCGACTCTTGATCAGATTACTACTGGCAATATCTCCGAGCTAAAAGTGGCTTGGACCTACGATACTGGAAATGCAGCCGAATATCAGGCAAACAACTTGATTGTGGGAGGCGTGCTCTATACTCCCACTGCAACTCGAAAAGTTATTGCACTTAATGCGGCCACGGGGGAAGAACTCTGGCAATGGGATCCGGCCAATGAGCACACCGGCGCCGGCAGTCCCAGGCAGCGTGGTTTGGTCTATTGGGCTAATCAATCCGGCGGCGAACAACGGTTGTTTACCGGGGTCAATGGTTTCCTGTTCGCTATTGATCCGACAAACGGGAAGACGATTCGAGAGTTCGGTGAGAATGGCTCGATTAATCTCCGTTCAGGTCTGAATACCCCTGGCGTTACCTACAAAGATACATTGATATTGGGTGGACTGGGTGGTCAAGGATCCGTGCGAGCTTTCGATGTTAGAACCGGCCAAGAGCGCTGGATATTCCACTTGATTCCTCGGCCCGGAGAACTTGGCTACGACACTTGGCCTGAGGGAGCGTATGAAACTGCCACTGGACTCATGCCTTGGTGTGGGCAGTCGCTCGACGAAGAACGTGGCATTGTATACGTTGCGACTAAGACGGCTGAACCAGATTTCTATGGCGGCCAGCGGCACGGAACTAACTTGTTTGCCAACAGTATCGTCGCGCTAAATGCGACTACCGGAGAGCGGATTTGGCACTTTCAAATCGTGCACCATGACTTGTTGGATAAAGATCTGCCATGCCCGCCCATTTTACTGACTGTGAATCACGATGGTAAGCAGATCGACGCAGTGGCGCAAGGGAGCAAGCACGGTTTGCTGTTTGTCTTCGACCGAGTTACAGGCGAACCACTCTGGCCCATCGAAGAGCGACCGGTCCCGCAATCTGACTTAGTTGGCGAGCAAGCTTGGCCTACGCAACCGTTCCCGACCAAACCTCAGCCGTTAATGCGGCAAACATACACAGAAGACGATGCGTCGGATATATCGCCTGAAACACATCAAATGACGTTAGATCGAATTCGTGCCGCGCCGAATCATGGCCCATTCCCAGCCCCGAGTCTGAAAGAAACCGTCATGTTTCCCGGATTTGATGGCGGTATGGAATGGGGGGGCGGAGCTGCGGATCCCGACGGCATTTATTATGTGAACGTCAACGAGATGCCGTGGCTGCTTCAGATGATCGAGACCAAGCATGCTGATGGATCCGGGTTAGTAGCTGGAGAACGAGACTACATGCTCTACTGCGGAGTGTGCCATGGTTTAGATCTGAGAGGCAATGTCGAGTTACAATTTCCACCGCTGCTGGACATTGATAAGCGAAAAACTCGCGCAGAAATCGAGTTCCAAACTAGGCAGGGCAAAGGTCGTATGCCTGCATACGACAGCATGCCCGAGACCCAACGTGTGGCTATTCTCGACTACGTGCTCAGCAAAAGCACTCCGTTGGATGCTAAGCGAGATCAACCTGAGATTCCCAAACCGGCGTTGTCCGATGCTGGCAACGAACAACCAACCTATGCCTTTGGCGGTTTCCGCCGTTGGCTGGATAAAGAAGGATATCCCGCTATCAAACCACCCTGGGGAACCCTAAATGCCGTAGACCTAAACACGGGGGAAATCAAATGGAAAGTCGTCTTGGGTGAGTATCCCGAACTCACGGCTAGAGGTATTCCGCCGACTGGAACAGAAAACTATGGTGGTCCCCTAGTTACTGCAGGAGGTCTGATTTTTATTGGAGCTACTGCCGATGAGACGTTCCGTGCATTTGATAAGCAAAGTGGTCAACTGTTGTGGAAAGCCAAATTACCCTTTGGCGGCAATTCCAGTCCAAGCACCTACATGGTTGGCGGTAAACAGTATGTGGTCATCTCGGCGGGAGGTGGCAAGAGTGGTCGCCCGCGGGGAGGAAGTTTGGTGGCTTTTGCTCTACCCGATTAGTTGACAAGAGAGCTAGTCTCAGTCTCGGATTAGCGCGCCGCAGTAATATCATGACGGATGTCGAAACAGGGATTTGACTTACTGGTCTCGGAAGTGGATCTAGCAGGCTACTGAAAAAGTAACCCGAAACGTCAGCGAGGGAAAGTGCCCAGCCCCTCGCTGACGCTCTGACGCTTCAGGTTACTAATCGTCCATAAGATTTGCAAATCGACTTTTTCATCACCCAGCTACGGATTGGCAATTATGGGCTTGGTAATTTCGCCGTACAGATCGGGGCGGCGTTGTTGGAAGTTCCTGCTTTGCGCGCGCCGTTGTCGAAGTCGTTTTAGATCGATCGTAGCCGATATGTAACCTTCACTTTGGTCAGCGCAGCGACCGAGAATTTGCGTCGGCAAATCGGCAATCATGGTTCCACTACCATAAGCTTGATTTGTAGCAATCATGGCAACATGACTCTGAAACATGATGGACTTGACGATGAAGTCCTCGACACTTCCCCCACGCCCGTTGATCCAGACAATCAATTCTGCTCCTTTGAGCGACAAGATTCTCGGCGGTTCAGGAAACCAACCGTCGTAACAAGTCATGATTCCGACATCCGCAAAATCGAATTGAAAGACGGGCAGGTCTTTACCTTTCTCCATAATCCATTCCGGATCATTTTGAACAAACCACTCCCGGTCCCTACCGCTAGGCGGCTTAGACCAGGGAGGATTCCCTTCGAAGTTATCAACCGCAGCGTGCGTCTTGCGATATTTTCCTTCAATCTGACCGTCGCGACCAAAGATTAGTGCGGTGTTCGCATAAGTACCTTTATCTGAAAACAACTCCCAACATCCGATGATCACATAGATCTTATTCTTTGCGGCCGCTGCCGCTATTTTTTCAGTCGTAGGGCTCGGTACAGCTATCCTGCCGAGTACATATTCTGGGAAAACGACAAGTTGTGCACCATCTTGGCCAGCACGATCAATATACGGAATGATCGCTTCGGTCGGATCATAACCATCCTTCGGTATGTCGCATTTGTCATAACCACTGATCTGAACGGCAGCAACTTTTACAAAATCCGGTTGAATTTGTGCGTTGCAATTTGCAATTCCGCCCATAAATGACAACTGTAAAATCAAAGTGAAAGCGATTTGAGTGGCGATAGGCAGTACGCCCGAACTTCTTGACATAGCGATCTCCTCAAGAACTTTATTGCCCGGACTGATATGGATCAGTACCTCACCAAGATACACAATCATTCAGATTGTTCAGCGAAATATGCCTTAACTTTTCAATGGTTAAAAATCAGTCCGTAGAGGCTGATGCGTGATAACAGGGGTTTAAGGCATCTTAACAACCTGTTATGTTTGATCGCATGTCAAAATGCTACCGAATTCAATTCCCACCGGAAGGCTCAGAGAATCTGGGACAAGATGAGGTTTATTTTACTCTCATCGAGGACGGGGTCTCAAAGCGTTTACGATTTCACGATTATGACAAGATCTATAAACGTCCTGGGTTGTATGAGCAACTCTTTTATGAGCGTTTGCGCTGTAACTCGCCAGAAAAAGTAGCCAATCTTTTACAAAGCGCGCTTAGTTCCGTTCGCGAACCTATTACAGAATTGAGAATACTCGATTTGGGTGCAGGAAACGGAATGATGGGCGAGGTACTCAAACGCAATGGAGTGGCGAGGCTTGTTGGTGCCGATATCATTCCAGAAGCTCGCGAAGCTGCGTACCGAGATCGATCCACCGTGTACGACGATTACTATGTCGCAGATTTCACCGAGCTAGGTTCGGACACTCTTGAGCAGCTGCGCGAATGGAGTTTCGATTGTTTGACTTGTGTTGCTGCTCTTGGATTCGGCGATCTTCCGCCGCGGGCGTTCTTTAACGCCATGAAGCTAGTTCGAACGGATGGTTGGCTGGCATTCAATATCAAGGATACTTTTCTTGACCATTCCGATCAGACAGGTTTTTCACGGTTTGTGCGAGAGTTAGTTTTTTCAAAATACCTCGACATATACCATCTCGAGCGTTATCGGCATCGACTTTCAATGGAAGGTTCACAGCTCTTTTACTATGCGCTTGTTGGCCGAATGACTGCATCAATTCCTGAAAGTTTTCTTGAGCTGTACGGTATTGAAAACTGAATTTCTTTCAACTTCTTTCAGCAAGTCGTTAAGATCGAGACGCCGAGTAAACATTGCCAATTCGCCATGCTGCGTTCGGGGCCACTCTTCCTGTGGTCGATCCCAATACAACTCAATTCCATTGCCATCGGGATCTCGCACGTAGATGGCTTCACTGA
>JAGQOY010000076.1 GCA_020427005.1 Planctomycetales bacterium | reverse complement strand
GTTGATACGATCACCGCATCCTCCAATAGTTCGGCAATTCGCCTCCACGAAGCGGATCAGGTGACCATTGTCGCACCGGGCCTGAACGGTTCGATGATCCATCTTGAATCGGGTGCTTTTCTGTACGATGCGAATGATCTCTTCCCTGATACGGCAATTGTCACCGTGCGTTCCGGTGCGATGCTGAACACGAACGGTTTTTCAGACCGGATCGGCAGCCTGAACATCAGCGGCGGCCCCACGGTTGCGGCTCAGGTGGCTACCGGGGCCGGTACGCTTACGCTCGGCGCCGGCGCGATCAATTACGGTTATTCCTCTATCGGCGCTGTGGGAGCGACGATCAGCGGCAACCTCGACTTGGGTGGCGCGGTGCGCGCGGTGGATGTGCCCAATGGTGCGGCGGCTGCCGACTTGACCATTTCAGCTGTTCTCACCAACGGCGGAGTGCGCAAAACTGGTTCGGGAACACTAGTACTTTCTGGCGCGAGTTCCCACGCGGGCGGAACGACCATTGATGCGGGCACAGTGCAGGTAACTGGATCGATTGGCGGCTCGCATGTTACCTTGAACGGCGGCACGCTGGCCGGAAAGGGCGCCACCGGTGCAGTGACGGCCAACAGCGGGACGCTCAGTCCCGGCCTGAGCCCCGGTGTGCTCAGCACAAGCGATTTGACGCTTAGCACCAGCACGAATTATCTAGTCGAGATCAATGGTGCTGTCGCGGGAACGTTCTATGACCAGTTGAACGTGACTGGGACGGTGGATCTCGGTGAAGCGATGTTGGAGTTGACAGGGGCATATGTACCTTTAGTTGGCGATACGTTCACGATCGTCGCGAACGACGGAGTTGACGCGGTCATTGGATTCTTCAATGGGTTAGCTGAAGGAACCACACTGTACGGTTTCTTAGGGAGCGATTTGAATGCCACGATTTCTTATGCAGGTGGGACTAACAACAATGATGTTGTTCTCACAGTCGTACCTCCCAATCTACCTCCAGTTGCCGACGCAGGTGGTCCGTACGCGGTGTCCGAAGGGGATAGTATTGTTATAACCGCCGCTGGGAGCCACGACCCTGATCTCGGCGATGTGTTGAACTACGCATGGGATCTCGACGGTGACGGCGTCTTTGGCGAATCGGGACCCGATGCCTCGCGTGGTGACGAGACCGGCGTGATGCCCACTTTTTCTGCTGTGGGACTCGATGGCCCGGCTGACTTTGGCGTTACCGTGCGGGTCACCGACAGACTCGGCCTGACAAGCCATGCGCCGGCTACTGTGCACGTTTTCAACATTGCCCCAACTCCGGTGATACTGGATGCTCCGACTACAAGTCCGGAGGGAGTGCCGATCGTACTCACAGCGCTCGTCACGGATCCTAGCCCAGTGGATGTTGCCCTTGGTTTCAGTTATTCCTGGCGCGCACAAGCGATCGGTGAACAATCAATTCTTGTGCGTAGTAATCAACGCACTTTCAGTTTCGTCCCACGGGCTGCGGGCGAGTATGTTGTGAGCCTGACAGTCACGGACAAGGATGGAAGTGTGAATATTGTGAACACTACCATAACCGTTGAAAGAATGGTGGAAGTAGACCTCGTATCGCGGCGCGATCAATCACCGCAAGTGGATTTAGGCAATAGCGATTCATCATTAAATCGCTCGTCGGTAAGCGCTGATGGGCGTTTTTTGGCATTTACGAGTGTCGCGACCGACATAGTAGACAATTACGTTAGCGGAGTGTTCTCGAATGTCTTCGTACGCGATCTACTTACCGGAACAACGTCGCTGGTCAGTATCAGTGCAACGGGAGTTGAGGCGTATGGCCACTCCACGAATCCTATTATTAGCGACAACGGACGCTATGTCATATTCCAAAGCTACGCTGGCAATCTGGTAGATAATGACACCAACGGATTTATCGACGTATTTGTTCGGGATCTGTCAGCTGGGACCACTGAGTTGGTAAGCGTTAGCACCACAGGAAGCAGTGGCAATGGCCGATCCTTCGGACACTCGATTAATGGGGACGGTCGGTACGTAGCGTTCGTCAGTTCTTCCAGCAATCTAAGCGACAATGACGAGAACGGTAAAGAAGACGTGTTCGTGCGCGATCTGGAGAACCACACAACCACTTTGGTAAGTGCGTCTTTTGATAATGCTAGCAGCGATGACTACTCCTACGATCCAGTAATAAGTTCTGATGGACGCTACGTGGCGTTTGCCAGCTCCGCAACCAACTTGGTAGACGACGATACGAATGGCACTTCGGACGTATTCGTTCGTGACCTGCTAGCTGGCACGACCATGCTAGCAAGTATTGGCATAACTGGCGAAAGTGGCTACGGTCCGTCTACTAAGCCTGTCATCAGCTCTGACGGCCGATATGTGGCATTTCAAAGCTACGCGGCAGATCTTACCGCAGTCAACGTCGACAGGAATGGAACTCAGGATGTGTTTGTGCGAGATCTCGAAGCGGGGACCACCACATTAGTCAGTGTTGGGGCGACTGCTTTCAGTGGTCTCGGGTATTCTTATGATCCCGTGATCACTCCTGATGGTCGATTTGTAGCGTTTGTCAGTTCCGCCTTCGATTTGGTCGGCAATGATCTTAACGGGCGTGACGATGTGTTTGTACGCGACCTAGAGTTGGGCACTACGACTCTAGTCAGTATTGGGCAGGGAGGGACGGGTGGTCTAGGGCATTCTGGCAGTCCGGTAATCAGTAGCGATGGCCAACGCGTGGCGTTCGTGAGTCTTGCCGACAATTTCGTTGACAACGACCTTAATCGCAACAGTGATGTCTTCGTGCACGATCTGGTCACAGGTAATACTAAGCTAATTAGTTCAACTACGACGGGTCAAAGCGGCAACGGTGCATCCGACGTACCAGTAATAAATGGCAACGGTCGCTACGTGGCGTTTCACAGTTATGCCACAAACCTAGGTGCTGTTGACCTAAATGGTAATCGCGACGTTTTCGTGCATGATCTATGGACCGATACAACTTCCGCAGTTTCTCAGCGTCTGGTGCCTTTAATTCGCTCGGACACGCCGACAACTGGAGCAACAGCAAACTCAAGTTCCGTTAGTAGTGATGGTCGGTATGTGGTCTTCACTAGTGCTGGGGATAACTTGGTAGACAACGATACGAGCAGGAACGTCGATGTGTTCGTACGCGATCTCCTGGCTGGTACGACATCGTTAGTCAGCGTCAGTATGACCGGCACGAGCGGCAACGGCAATTCCTCAAGCCCTGTGATCAGTGCTGACGGTCGCTTTGTCGCCTTTAGTAGCAGTGCGAGCGATCTAGTCTCGGACGCCACGAATGGATTGCAGAACATTTTCGTGCGCGACCTTGTAAATGGTCTGACCACACTGGCTAGTGTCAGCAAGACCGGAACTGCAGCTGATCAGTACTCCGCCAATCCTGCTATCAGTGCAGATGGGCGTTACGTGGCCTTCGAAAGTTTTGCCAGCAATCTCACCGAGAACGATACTAATGCATTTGGTAAAGATGTATTCGTCCGCGACCGCATCAATGAGCAAACCTTATTGGTCAGTCACGGGGCCAACAACACCAGCGGTAACGCTGCTTCGTTTGGTCCGGTCATCAGCGACGATGGTCACTCGGTGGCCTTCGTGAGTTATGCCAGCAATCTCGTCGAAAACGACAACAACGGTTATTCGGATGTCTTTTTGTGGGATCTCGTCTCCGGAATAACGACGCTATTAAGCGTAAGTTCAACAGGTTCTAGTGGCAATGGAAAATCCGATACCCCAGTGATTAGCCATGATGGCCAGAGAGTAGCTTTCGTCAGTACTGCCGCAAATCTAGTGGGACGCGACATCAACGGCTGTCAGGATGTGTTTGTGCGAGATATTGCAGATGAGAAAACAATTCTGGTTAGTATCAACACATCGGGCGGTAGCGGCAATGGATGGTCCAGTACGCCAGTTATGAATCAGGACGGTAGCCGGGTAGCGTTCATTAGCTACGCCGAAGATCTGGTTGGCAACGATTACAACAGACTTCAAGACGTGTTTATTCGAGACTTGTCGTCGGACGCCACGAAACTCGTGAGCGTGAGTACAACAGGCAATAGCGGTAACGGGAATTCAAGCTCACCCGTGATCAGTCGTAACGGCCAACACGTGGCGTTTGTGAGCTATGCTAGCAGTCTTGTGAACAATGATATGAACGACTCGATGCAGGATGTATTCGTGCGCGACATGGAAGAAAACCGCACAACGCTCATGAGCGCGACAGCCAATGGTGCAAATCAACAGTCTTTCGCCCCGATCTACGCCGCGGATGACGGGCAGTCAGCCGTATTTCACAGTTACGCCACTAATCTCGGCGCCAACGACTTTAACCGGGCCGGCGACATCTTTGTCAGTCGCCACGTATCCAATGCGCGCGATTTGCCCACCTACGGCATAGCTTCAATTCTGCAGGAACCCGATCCTGCAGATCCAACCCGCACTGCGCTGATGGTCTCTGGGAACGGTGGAAATGATTCGATTGAGATCTCGGCAACGAACGATGGAGGTCTTGTGGTGGTGCTCAAGAATGAGAATCGGGGAGGGATCTACTATCCCTCTGGTCACGTCTATATCAATGGTGGCGGGGGACACGATGACATCACTATACGAGCCTCTGCTCCGCTAGGAGTTGTCGTAGATGGTGAAGAAGGATCCGATTCGACTACAGTATTTTTGGGGAATCTTGTCGGCCCAGTGACGATCATCGATGGCGGTGTGGTCGAGGATCGGGATAGCATGATAGTGATCGGTACGCCTGGCGATGATTACCTCGTCAAAACTCCGACGCGGGTGACGTTCGGTGACCCGGTCACCGAAACGGTCGACTACTCCGAAATCGAAGTTGTCGTTTTATATGGAGCCGAAGGGAATGACTTTATTGACGACCCGGGGGAATCCACCGTCATCCTCGGCGGTCCAGGTGATGACACGTACCTGATCACTGCAACGTATGATTCAGGTGTCAACATCGAGGACCACGATGGCGCGTCGACCGTAACCGCATACCTGGCGGAAATGGTCGGGCCGTTGACGATTGATACAGCTGGCTCGACGGAAACTGTCTCGGTCCTGATCGTCGGAACCGATCAATCGGACGAGCTTCAGCTTTCACAATCTACATTGACTGCATCATCCGGTGCCGAAGTCCATTTCACCGGCACGTTGAACTCCCTGGTAATCGATGCGAGTGACGGAGCCGACGTTATTTTCGTTCAGGCTTCGCCAAGTGAGAGTCTAGAGATTGAAGGTGGAGTTGGCTCAGACAGCTATAGTGTTCAGCTCGGTAATCTCGCTGGTCCTGTGACGATCAACGATACCTCAGGTACCAATCAGATCCAGATCATTGGTACCGAAGAAGATGACAATTTTGTTGTGTCGTCGATACAGGTCGCATCAGGGGACCAAGTAGTTCAGCTAGAAGTCGGTGGTGCGGACGGTACGGAACTTGTCATTGACGGTGGCGGCGGTAGCAACGAAGTCACCGTTGAGAGTTTACCTTCCGGAACGGAAATCTCTGGGTCAAGCGTTGCTCCTACGCTGAGCGTCATTACCGCACCTCTAGCACCACAATCAGTCAACAAAACGCTGAACCTGAACGCGACATTCGTCGATTTGGATGTCGATGATCAGCATGTGGCAATCTGGGAATGGGGCGACGGGACAACATCAACTGGACAAATTGAGTCGACGAGCAATTCAGCTGGCACGATGGGCAGCGTTGCCGGTGAGCACGCCTATACGAAGGCTGGCGTCTACACAGTCAAACTGATCTTGACAGACCGAGACGGAATGTTCGTCACACAAGTATTTCAATATGTCGTGGTCTATGATCCCACGGCTGGATTCGTTACTGGTGGCGGTTGGGTTGATTCACCCGTGGGTGCATTCATTTCCGATCCGACTCTGACTGGCAAAGCCAACTTTGGCTTTGTTGCTCGATACCGTCCCGGAGTCACAATACCAGAAGGAAACACGGAATTTCAATTCAAATTGGCTGGTATTAGTTTCAGAAGCACGTCCTACGAGTGGTTAGTCGTAGCGGGTGCCAAGGCGATGTACAAAGGAACTGGTACTATCAACGGCAACGGCAAATACGGATTCCAGTTAACAGTCTGGGATGGGCAAATCGATGGCGGAGGTTCAGACCGCTTCCGTATCCGTATTTGGGACGGAAATCAGGGCGACAGTTTGATTTACGACAATCAAGTAGATGAAACGAATCCCAACGCAGAACCGAGCACCATTATTGGAGGTGGCAACATTGTGGTGCACAAGGGGCACGCTCTGCGCGCGGAAACCTTGCCTGCAGATAAATTATCTTCTCAAAGAAAATTATCGCGCGATCAACTGCAACCACTCGTAGTCGCGGCTATCAGCCAATGGGAAACGACAGGCCTATCAGATGAAAATGTCCTGCAGCTACGGGGCTTGCCGATATTCGTAACGGATTTGGGTTACAACCTGCTGGGCTTGGCCCAATCCAACGCAATCTGGATCGATGACGATGCAGCCGGAAGGGGCTGGTACATAGATCTGCTACCTGAGAGCATAGTCGAGCCTACTCTAAACAGCGATGAATTTTACCAGCAAATGGATTTGTTAAGCGTCGTGATACATGAAATGGGACATGCACTTGGCTTAGAACATACCAACGACATGCACTCCCTGATGTACCCAACCCTGGTGCCCGGTTCTGCACGTCGACCACTACCAGCCTTTAACATTTCTCCGCCCGTTGACGTTGGATCTTACCATACTCAGGGCAAGATTGAAGGTGCGCATTTGGATAGCAATTCATTTGCAAATGCTCAGCCATTAGCAGTTCCCATGTTTGATACTATTCAGGTTCAATTACAGACTGCTGCCTTTCCAAGTGATTCCTCAATGCGTGTAAAAACTGACATAAAAAGAAATAGTTCAGTTGAGTTTGCGAGCGTATGGCTCGACGAACAGAGGCAGATTACGACTGGAGGTATGGCTGAGTTCTTGTCGTCAGATCAGATTCGTGACTCGAATCTTCGCATTTCCCGAGATTGGTTCATTTCCAGCTTAGATGGAAAAGTAACGAGCGGCGAATCGACCGAATTCAATGCAGACGCGTTTTTTGAATCACTCGCAGATTTACGAGTTGTCTTATAAACGCCAAACCCAATTTCAACGCTGTTTTCCCTAAGAGACGGAGTTTTTGGTGCCACCCAGGCCAATAAGTTTTAGTGTCGTAGGCACGGTAGAGTCTAGCCTCGGACGTTAGTCCGAGGTCGTGGAGAATAAGTCACAAAAGTCGCGGATGCGACGGCATATGTGCAATTTCTATTTAACGCTAAATACTATTGTCCAATACCCGCGTCCCATGAGATTCTCGCTCTTGTAGATGTGTGAATGTGGATGCCTGCGCTAAGGCACAAACCGTGCGGGAATCGCGTGCATCGAACCACATCTGTCGTCGCGTTCGCGACTGGGATTGGATCCAATGCCTCTCCTCGGACTGACGTCCGATGTTCCGTCCGTCGTTGCTTCACAATTGGGAACAGCGTCCAGCACCTAGCAACGGTTCGCTGCAGTGCGTGGCACAGACACCAATAACGGTGTGTTGCACAGATACCAAAAGCATGGCCGCCAATAAGCTCTAGTGGCCCGTAGGCACGGTAGTTTCTAGCCTCGGACGTTAGTCCGAGGTCTTGGAGAATAAGTCACAGGAGTCGCGGATGCGACGGCATGTGTGCTTTTTCTAAACGGTAAGTGTCGGTTGTAGTTTAACAGTCTTCATGATCCGAATCTAAGCTCAAAGACCTCGACGGCCGCGCAAACAGGTTTGCAGCCTGATACAATTAAAGTGCGGCAAAGCAGTTTATTGTTGCCGCGAGTGATCCGGCTATAAACAAGTTTCTTGTCAGGAAATCTCACCATGCGGTTGTTAATAGTGGGCTTGGTTTGCTACTTGCTGTGTGGAATCGCGAGGGCCGCCGAGCAACCCAATATTGTTGTCTTCTTGGTCGATGACATGGGTGTTATGGATACTTCAGTACCAATGCTTACAGATGAGCAGGGACAACCCACACGTTATCCACTCAATGATTACTATCGCACACCCAGCATGGAAACGCTGGCCTCAAGAGGCATCCGTTTCAGCAACTTCCACGCCATGAGCGTCTGTTCACCTACACGGATTTCGATCATGACCGGGCAAAACGCAGCTCGGCACCGCACGACCAACTGGATCAATCCAGACAGCAATAATGGTGGGCCCCAGGGTCCTCCAGATTGGAATTGGAAAGGCCTGCGAAAGGACAGCGTAACGTTAGCCCGAGTCTTGCAACAAAATGGTTATCGAACGATTCACGTTGGCAAGGGACACTTTGGGCCACGTGATTTCGACGGTGGCAATCCTTCAAATCTTGGATTTGAAGTCAATGTTGGAGGTGCCTCCTTTGGATCGCCGGGAAGTTATTACGGCGAGAAAAATTATGGTTGGGGTACCAATCGAGAAGGAAGCGCAGTTCCACACTTGCAGGCGTATCACGGATCCTCAACCTTTCTGACAGAAGCGTTAACGATTGAAACATTGAAACGAGTTGACGATTCAGTTCGCGATCAAAAGCCCTTTTTCTTATACTTTGCGCATTATGCGGTTCATGCCCCATTTGAATCTGATCCGCGTTTTGCCGATCACTACCGAGACTCTGGGAAGTCGCCACAAGCTCAAGCTTTTGCGACACTGATTGAGGGCATGGACAAATCCCTGGGAGATCTAATGGCACACCTTGAGAAGATTGGTGAAGCCGAGAATACTCTGGTCTTTTTCCTGGGTGACAACGGATCAGACGCACCGCTAGGTCATCAACATGCGGTAGCCTGCGCTGCCCCTTTGCGTGGTAAGAAGGGGTCACATTACGAAGGAGGCACACGCGTTCCGTTCATTGCAGCTTGGGCTAGCCCCAACCCGCAGAACACTTTGCAGCAAAATCTCCCTATCCCCCAAAACGCTGTGCAAACTCAACAAGCTGCGGTTCAAGACATTTTCCCAACCTTGGTCAAGTTTGTTCAGGCCGAAGTCCCAGCAAATCATGTGGTAGACGGTTTTGACTTACAGGGATTGTTGCAGGGCCAACCGGATGCTTCACGCCGCGAACAGTTTCTAATGCATTATCCGCATTCGCCGCATCGAACAGACTACTTCACGGTGTGGCGAGACGGAGATTGGAAAGTCATCTACCACTATTTCCCAACTGAGGTCTCCGATGGCTCGCACTATCAACTTTACAACTTGGCGAAGGATCCATTCGAACAGGACGACTTGGCAGCAGTAGAACCAGCAACCCTCAAACGATTGATGTTTGGCATGATTTCAGCCCTAGACCAACATCAGGTCGCTTACCCAATTGACGCGAAGTCCAAACAGGCCGTCAAACCAATCGTTCCCTAATAGCAAATTACCGTCGCTTAATTGTTCCTTGACGAACTGAAAAATGGTCGTTACCGGAGAAAAGTAGATAAATGGTGAGGCCATCTGAGCTGATCCATTTTGGAGGGATGGAATTCGTTTCACCGGGTCCCACATCCCAGGAATTAGTGAAAAAGCATGTGGTCCATGGCCCCCAAGGCTCAGGCGCATCAAAAACCCCAAAGCCGCCTTGAAACCGTGGGCCGTTAGGATGACTACTTTCCGGAAAGACTTGACACCAAAAATAGCGATCGAGGGCTGCGTCGTAACTAATGCCGCTACGGTAACAACGTTTCGGGTGCTCAAAAACCGCCCCTCGATTTTCAATCTCCGACGACCAAGTGGGTTGCCCGCGCTCGTCGATACCCACGAAGAATTCATAGGCAGTCCGAACCGGAATTTGTGCACTAGGGACCCGAGCTAATACCATGCGGTCGGCGGGCACGTAAGCGCTGCCGGAGTCTGATGAGTAGATGTAGACATATTCATCGCGAGAATTTGTATTAGCTTGTCCAAAGTTCAAAAATGTAGGACTGCCAAAGCTAGTAGTGAACCGCCAGTCCGCCCACTGCCACGTTACACCGTAGTCTTGCGACCATGCTAACTGCGAGTTGTTTACATTGCGGACGAACATGTAAAGAGTATCATCGACTGCCAGCATTCCACTTGCTTTTCGTCCGTGAACATCATTGCCGCTAGCTTCGGCGGTTGAGCTTCGGATATTGCTGCCATGGAAATCTATCGGACCTCCAGTGATCCGGGCAATCCCCAGGCTTAATTTATCGGGAACAAATGGTTCGAAGCCTCTACCATCTCCATAGGCAGCGTACAGGTTTCCATCTTTCGCCCAAGTAATTGGCCAGTTATCACTGCCTGCAGCTGCGCGTTTGATGGTATCTGCGGGTGCCCAATCAATGCCTTTAATCAGGGGACTATCCGCAGCAGGAGAGCCCGTCGAAGATGCATTTTCTGCTGAGGCAAACAAGAATTTTCCACGAACTGTATTCCATGAGTCGTTGCTATTTTTTCCCGTAAAGACCATGGTGAAATCACCATTGGGCTCAACCCACCGATTGGGAATCGACCAGAAAAAGGTTGAAGCCTCGATTTCTCTCGATCCCCACCCGGTTTCATAGGATACGGTAGCCCAGGGGCCCCAGGGGCTAGGCGACTCAAACATTCCCAAATTGCCGACATGCGTAGCTGAATGCTCTGTGCACAACAAGTATTTGCCGAGTGGTTCCGAGTAAGAGACGCTTACATTCCAGCCAACACCATTAGAATCTTCAAATACAGGGCGTTTTAACTGCAGATCGTGGGTCCAACGAGGTTGGTGACTGTTGTCACTTCCAGCCCAAAATTCATAGTCCATGCGACTATGGATCTTGTTTCGGTGCACGCGTGCCAAGTAAATCTGTCCAGGTCGATGGACATCAAATCCATAGTTGTTGGTAGACGTCGGTTCCGGTCCCCACGTGGGATGGATGAAATATGAGTAGATGAATTCATCTCGTGCCCCAGCATAGTCGCGACCAAAGTTTAGGAACGTTGGAATGCTTAATGAATCGGCGCGAGAGAATTGCCAGTCTGCCGTCTCCCAGTGTTGGCCTAAATCTTTTGACCAGGCCAATCGACAGGATTCTAGATGTCGAGCAGGTTGGCCAGCGACCCACATGTAAAGAATGCCATCAACGCTCAAAATGCCGTACGATTTGCCTTCGAATTGGGCCTCATACGCTGCATCTTTTCCTCCCCAAACGTTTTGTCCTCGGTAATTATTGGCATCTCCAATTATGCGAGCCACGCCTAATTTAACACGACCGTCCTGATTTGATCCGCCAAAACCACCTCCGTCTCCCCAAGCCGAATACTGATTTCCATCAGCTGCCCACGTTAACGGCCAATTATCACTTCCTTCAGCGAGTCGTCGATGAGTCGAAAAGTCGAATTCCACTCCCCTTAATTGGGTGCTTTTCGGATAGGGAATCTTGAATGAATCATCGACGGAAACACCTGAATCAAAATGCCGTTGACCTAGTGTCAGGTTTGGAAAAGCACAAACCAGGAATACCAATAGGAAACTCGTATTGTTAGTCAACAACATCTGTCGTTCTGTAGTTAGTTTTGTTTTTCGAATGTCATGTGGACTCGCCGACAATCTGGATCCTCTTCGGTGGCAACTCCGACCTGGTCGATAGGATGGTTATAAAGGTAATGCCACACCGGATCAAACAGCTTCTCACCTGAAGAGTTTTCCGGAGATGCATTTCCTGGCGTGACTGAGGAGTGGGCACGATTTGCATCCCCTCGTACATCTGCGGCTGTAATGAGACGTCGGGAGTTTTGATAGGGTGCCTGAGTTTCGTCCACGTTGACAATCGGACCATATTTGTGCATCCCAAGCAATTCCCAGGAACGACAATAATGATCCCCTGTCCATCCGCCATCCAAAACGTGAGTAAATCCGAAATACCGTTGAACCGGAGTGGCCGATGGAAGTCCCTGCCAATCCTGGTCCTGATCTCGGGGACCGCAGAGCATAACAACACGGTCCATTTTCTGATATTGAGCAAAACGTGCCGCTGTTGTACTGCCATGCGAGGCTCCAGTGATAATCACTTTGTCCCAACGCACGCGAGATTGACCGTCAGCCAAAAACTGATGCCAGTTCCCCTGTGGATTTTCTTTGCACAACCAAATCAACAACTGCCTTGTTCGCTCGGCAGCTCCGTCGGGCGGCTGAAGATCCAATTCATCGCTAAAATCCAAACCCGTGGCAGCTTCCAACCTGACACGTCCCCTGGCATAAGCGTCTGATGGTTGTGGTCGGCAAAGCTTACCAAACCATCCGCGGGCATAACTGACGCCAACTGCATGTATGCCATATTGATTCAGGCGTTCAAATAGTCCACTATTGTACCCCATGAGCCAAATTGCCAATTTGCCTTGAGGCGCAACCCGTGTATCGACCGCTGCATATTCCAAATCACTGGGTCTTTCTGGCGTTCCGAACTCAAAGCTGATATCTGGATATTCTCGGGCTCGCGAATCGATCGAACTAGCTCTCACGTGCAACAAGTACCTCTGTGGGATTGGGTCGCTAAAACTGTTATCTGAATCGTGGACGACGCCACTGGCCACATCAGTTCCTTTTTGCACTGCCTGGTGTGCCACTTGTTGCAAGAAAGTCGCATACTCTGGATCTAGCGAATTTGGAATGTAACCATTTCCAATTACACTTTCCCCATACAAACACTCAAACCAAACACACGCGCCCAAGTATTGACCTGCCAAACTAGCGTGGTGACCATCCATTTGCAGTTCGCGTGCTCCCTCTCGCTGTCCCCAACGGTAGCCTACATGGAGTGAGTATTGTTGATCAGGCAATTGCGGATATTCCAACTCTTGTGGATTGAATGGCGTTGGAAGTTGGAATCCAAATTTCTCATGGTGGTCGGCCAACCAAAATGCATCACCAACCGGTATTCTGCGGGCATTCAATTCTGCGGTGGTCGTGGAATAGGCCTGGCATATGCCATCGTACATAGCTTGTTGATTCACTGGTTCTCCCGCCTTGGGGTCAAGATCTGTGAACCGTTTGTCATCCTGGCGATAAGCCCAAGTTTGATGTACTAGTAGTTGAGCTTGTGGCGCGTGTCGATGGATGATTTCCGCTAACTGCTCCGCATACGGCCGATAAGTCGAGATATCATGGCTCTTGATACTCGCCTGCTGGATCGTCACGAAGTCCCAAGGCTGCATCAACAGAACTTCTTGTAAGCTCTTGCCATTGCTGTACTTCGCATTAGCATCGCCAGGGGACAATTCAAAAGCCAGTGCTTTTCCTGCGTGCAATTCTAGCGGCGAACCGCCAATCGAAAGCATTTGATGCGTCAAACGATGACCTGCTGCTTCAACCAGGGCAGCCAAGTAACGAGTCGCGTTTTGAGTAAAACTATTCCCGACCGTCAAAATTCGAACATGCTTCTCATGGCCGGATTCGTCGACTTTTTGAGCGAAAACAACTTGAGTAACAAGACTGACCCAAAAAAGGCCAACAAGCCGCAAGGCTTTCTTTCGAATCATAATGCACCGCTTAATTAATGGTGATGAATGCGAATCACGAAAAGTTGTCCTGCAGCCAACCCTGCGTCAAGGCAAGACAATCACAATGATAGCCGATTTTTGTCACCAGCAATCGCTAGCTGGGACTCCCACTTTGCAGACGTTTCACAAACTTGTGATGATACGCGTGGGCCTGAGGCTCTGAAGAATCGCAGATCGATATGCGATCAAAGAGTTCGCATGCATAAAGAAAGAAAGTAATGAAACTAAATCGTAGCGTTGGCTTCGGTGCCGCTGTTGGGCGCTGAAAAGTTTCCGTTTGTTGGAAATTGAGTTGTACCCCGGCACCAGAAGTCGGCCAAAGAGACGATCGTATCCATAAAATCGCTCAATTCCATAGGTTTCGAAATATAGCAATTGGCATTAGCGTCGTACGAGCGAGATATATCGCGGGCGGCATTGGAAGTGGTCATGACGACGACTGGAATGGTTGCAAATCGAGGGTCAGATTTTATGGCTACAAGAGTTTCATGCCCACCCATGCGTGGCATATTCAGATCTAAAAGGATCAAGTCTGGAGTCTGTACATCCAAATAGGGTGATTGCCTGTTTAGAAATGCGATCGCTTCAACTCCATCGAGTACATGTGAAAGTTGGATGGGGTAATCGACCTGCTCAATGGCAAGTTGCGCAAGTAGAGCATCCCCTTCATCATCGTCAACCAACAATATGTGAATCGAATCGTACTGCTTTGCGCGTAACACTATTCTGCCCCTAGAAATTTGTGATCTGTTCTCACGAGTGCAGCGGAACATTGAAAGATTGGTTTTGAATCGTCCCGCAGCAAACGGATTTGCGATAGATTGACGCAATTTGTTTTTCTAGCAGAAATCATTTCCTACAATCGGGCCAAGCGATACAGTCTACATGGGGAAGTTGTGTTTTTCCCTCCTCTCAACGCGACCATATTACTTTGTCATATGTATGTCGTACGCTTTTTTGTTACGCAAATTCCTCTTCATTACTGTGGGCGCCCCGCCAAATGAAAATTCTTACCGTTGATGATTCGGCTTTGTCACGCAAACGATTTATTTCTACCCCTTTGCGCGAGTCAGGTTACGAAGTTTTTGAAGCCGTAAACGGCGCTGATGGGCTTGTTAAATTCGCGGAGCACAATCCCGATTGTGTGCTCACAGATCTCCTCATGCCAGTAATGGACGGGTTTTCGTTCGTAGAACAGCTGCGAAAACAGGGTTACAAGGGACCAATAATTGTTCTAAGTGCCGATATTCAGAGGACTTCTCGGGAGCGCATTGAATCGTTGGGAATTTCTTCGTTTATTAATAAGCCCTTCGAAGCCGAGACCCTCCTGCGAGAGGTGAACGCAGCCTTACATTCTGTTCTAGAGGCCCAAACCCTGAACGAAGAGGAATTGCGATGCCACTAGCCGAGATTGATATCGATGCGCTCGGCGAGATCGTCAATATTGGCGTCGGCCGGGCTGCAGCTTCGCTAAGTGATTTGCTGGGTGAACGCATTGAACTGCAAGTTCCATCCATGCGCATGATGACTAAGGCAGATGCGAAATGCGATGGCCCTTCGGGCATGTCGATACTCCAGGAATTTAAAGGTCAGGTGTCTGGCAATGCCCTGCTTGTATTTCCATCGGAGAGCGCTAAAACACTGGCAAAGATGTTGGCGGGATACGACGATTCCGAGGACGTGCAATCTTTGGAGCTGTCCGGGATATTATCGGAAGTCGGAAACATTGTTCTGAATGGTGTATTGGGTTCACTCGGGAATGTATTGGGTTGTCCGCTGGAATATCGAGTTCCGGATTTTTTCGTAGATGAGACACTTGCCAGCCTCTTATCTCGGGACGCCAATGGGGATCTAGCGACATCCGAGGTGCTAGTTGCCGATACAAACTTTCACGTACTTTCCCGCCAGATCAAGGGTACCGTGCTCATTGCTTTTAAACTTGGCACGATGGAAAACCTTTGCGAACATCTGCTTCGACTGGGAACGAACTGAACCTATGTATTCATCGCCAGATTGTCTTCCAGAATCAATGCCAGAATCACTTCCAGATTATGACTACCTGCTGGATTTATTGCCGGTAGGAGCAATGATCATTGACGCCAACCTAAAGATCGTCAATTGGAATCGAACGCTGACAGATTGGACCGACATTCGTCGCCAAGATGCCGTGGGCCACAGCCTCGGAAAGTTATTCCCGAACGTCGCAGAACAAAGATATTGCCAACGATTGCAAGATCTTTTTGACCATGGTCTGCCAGTTTCTTTTTCGGCAGCCCTACATAAATATTTCCTTCCCATTAAGCCTCGGCATGGATTGGAAGGGCACATGATCCAACAAACTGAAGCTAGGTTGCTGGCAAGCCATCGGAACCTTGCCTTGATCACGATTCAAGACTTCTCCATGCAGTATCGCCAGTTAGCTCAACTAAAAACTGAACGAGCGGAATTGTTACGTGCTCGCGACGAACTTCAAAATACAAATGAGATATTGGTTCAGCGCAATCGAGAACTCGACGAGTTTTCATACGTAGCAAGTCACGATTTGCAGGAACCATTGCGCAAAATAACTACCTTTGCTCAATTGGTCGCCAAAGAATTATCGGATCAGATGACGCCCAAACAACAGAGCTATATTGCCCAGGTTGTAAGCGGCACGCGGCGCATGCGCAATTTGATAACAGATCTCCTAGCATTTGCAGGTGCAGGTCGAACCGAGGTCGATCGGCAACCAGTAGACCTAAATGAAGTTGTCTGCAACGTGCTAGATGCTCTCGAATTGAGACTTCAGGAAACTCAGACTCAAGTCATCTTGGATCCTCTGCCAATTGTATTGGGAGACAAGGGTCAGTTAACTCAACTTTACCAGAATATGATTGCCAACGCACTCAAATTTTCTACCAATTCGTCTCCCCAAATCCATATCAATGTCGAGCATGCAACGTCAGGAATAGTGCTGGGAGTTAAGGACAACGGCATTGGAATTGATCCTGCATATGCTGAACAAATCTTCAAACCATTTGCAAGGTTACCCTCCAAGCACCATGTTGAGGGAACGGGTATAGGGCTCTCGATATGTAAGAAAGTCGTCAATCGACACGGCGGAGAGATTTGGGTTGAATCTCCAGCAGAGGGAGGAGCTCATTTTCGATTTACTCTGGATACACCAGTCCGCCAAATAGTGCCTCTAATGTCGCAAGCCGACGATATCCCCAACTTTATTTCCGCGTCGATCTAGTGGGATTGTTGGGGTTATAGCGTACCCGTTATTGACTTTGTCATTTTTCCGGTCTCGACAATTCATCGAGTGAACCTCTGGCAGTTGAAAAAGCTATCTTTTCAAATGCTATGGTAATCTAATGAAATGAAAAGGGATTTCTAGATGTGTGGAATTGTCGGCTACGTGGGCGCGAATGATGCCTGCCCCTTCCTGATCACAGGCCTGCAACGACTTGAATACCGTGGCTACGATAGTGCAGGGATTGCAACTTACAGGCCCGGTGAAGGCATTCGTACGACGCGTGTTGCAGGACGTGTGCAGGAGCTGGAAACAGCTGTCAAATCCCGATCTATGGTAGGCAGCTTAGGAATCGGACACACGCGTTGGGCTACTCATGGTCCGGCCACCGAAGCCAACGCACATCCACACCTTGGTGGTAATGGAATTCTTGCGCTTGTACATAACGGTGTGATCGAGAACTATGAAAGCATCAAGCAATCGTTGCTTGCTAAAGGCTACCATTTTGCTTCCCAAACTGACACTGAGGTTGTGGCCCATTTAGCAGCTGAATGTCTTAAAACGCGGCTGGCTGACCCCAACCAAGAACCCAATATCGGCGTATATGTGGAAGCTGTTCAGGAGACACTGGCTCAATTGCGCGGAACGTATGGCCTAGTATTGATGTTCCGACAGTTTCCTGACTTGTTGATAGCCGCCCGCTGTGGTAGTCCACTTGTAATTGGTGTGGGCAAAGGTGAGCAATTCGTTGCAAGCGATACTTCTCCCCTCGTTGGATTCACAGAAAAGATAATCTATTTAGCCGACCACCAAATTGCTGTTATCCGGCCCGATAGCATCCAAGTCGTGCATCGAGATCAAGGACGCGTGCGCCCGGAAATCCAAACCCTGTCAGCACAGTCTCAGGATGTCAACCTCGACGGTTTTGAGCACTACATGCTCAAGGAAATCTACGAACAACCCGACTCCATCCGCAATGCTCTACGCGGACGCATTGACAGGGATGACGCTACAGCCAAATTCGGCGGACTCAATTTGACACCACAACAGCTACGCAGCGTTCAACGTATCATTCTGACGGGTTGTGGGACCAGTTGGCATTCCGCCTTGGTCGGCGAATACTTGATTGAGGAACTGGCCCGTATGCCGGTTGAAGTAGAATACGCTAGCGAGTTGCGTTATCGAAATCCACCTGTAGATCACAAGACTATTGTGTTTGGCATTACCCAGAGCGGTGAAACTGCTGACACATTGGCTGCACTGCGCGAAATGAAACGCAAAGGTCACCATACCTTAGCCATCTGCAATGTGATTGGTAGTAGCATTGCACAAGCCGCCGACGGAGGCGTGTATTTGCATGCTGGCCCTGAGGTCGGCGTAGCCTCTACCAAAGCATTTACCTCGCAGCTCACTGTGCTCAGCATGCTGGCACTCTACTTTGGCCGTTTGAGATTCCTAAGTTTCGAAGCCGGACTACGCATTATCGATCAACTCGAAAAGTTGCCTGAAGCGGTAGAAGAAGCACTCCAAACACACACCCAAGTAAAATCGATCGCCCATCGATTCCATGCTGCCACCAATTTCCTCTACTTGGGACGCAACTTTAACTTCCCAACTGCCCTAGAGGGAGCTCTAAAGCTGAAAGAAATTAGCTACATTCATGCCGAAGGTTATCCAGCCGCTGAAATGAAGCATGGTCCTATCGCACTCGTCGATGAGAATACTCCGTCCGTATTTATTGTTCCCAAAGGAACGGTCTACGACAAAGTTCTTAGCAACCTCCAAGAGGTAAAAGCTCGAGGTGGTCCAGTCATCGCCATTGTCGATCACTTTGATCAACAAGTAGCCAATTTGGCGGACGAAGTAATTCAGATTCCTGCAGTTGAAGATTTCCTACAACCGGTTGTAGCGTCAATTCCGCTGCAATTGCTAGCCTACGAGATAGCAATTCTAAGAGGTTGCGATGTAGACAAGCCCAGAAACCTGGCCAAAAGTGTAACGGTTGAGTAAGCTGTAAGTTGAACTAACCCAAAACACCCTCCCCCCATCTTCTCATCGTTTTGTGACGGTGTCCCTTGGAGAATCAGCATGAATAACAACTTAGGACTCAGTTATAACGCTCGTAAAGCCCTTTCTGTCCATGTCGGAGAGGCTGCAGGACAGGAAATCGCCAATCTGATTCAGCGAATGGCGGCCCAGATTGAGGAGCTCAAGCGAAGCAAGGTAAACGTGACACCCGTAGTTCCTGGGGCTCGTGTCGATACGGACAAACACCTAAGTGCAACGCTGGATAGCGAAACCTTCTAAAAGATACCCTATTTAGGTGGTTCGACAGTAATTCCACGCCTTGACTTGGGGCGAGTGTGCAGCGGTTCTCTCGATCAGCCTATCGTCATTGAGAACAGTACTTCTGGCCGGGCCAGGCTCAAGCAGGCTGCTAAAAACGTAACCCGAAGCGTCAGCGAGGGAATGTGCCAAGTCCCTCGCTGACGCTCTGACGCTTCGGGTTACTAATCACCCTGCTAGAGTCTGTTAACTTCACTTGCGACTATTTGGTCCAGGTGGATGCGTTCTTTTCTGGAATAATGCGAATGAAATGGTCTCGTAAGGGAGGTGAGATCATCGAATTTGCAGTCTGGATATTGATCTTCTCATCGCTTTCCAAGCCTAGGTGGCAGTCGATACAGTTTTCGCTAATAGCTGCTCCGAGCATTTCAAATTCACCACATGTTTCCGGCTGATGGCATTTGATACACCGCTCAGAAAACAACTGCAAATTCCCATGCTCTGCGCGATGTGGATCGTGGCACTGATTGCATCTCATGTTATCTGTATTCTTATAACAAGCACTCAATTCCAATCTCTGAAGCTGGTTGGCAGTGTGAACTTTATTCTCAACTCCAGGACCTGCTGCAGCGGGGCGCCAATGCTGGGTCAACTCGTCTCCGGGCCGAAACCCAAAGGATGGTCCTACGAAGTCAGCCGAACCCGAATGACATTGCCCACACACATCGTTGGCTCGAGCTGGCTCTAAGTCTGCAGGGTTCGAAATGAATTTGCCGACGCGTTCGTCCATATTCTCACGATGGTAATTGACGTGTTCTTCCCCAGGGCCATGGCAACGTTCACAAGTTACTCCGTAGATGATTTTGTCTTGCGAATACATGTGTTCGGTGCCAGGATACCAGTCAATGTAAGTCATATGACATTGGAAGCATTTCGGAATCACACGTCTAGAAAACCAGGCTGTGCCGTCACCATAACCAGGACTATTAATCCAGCTATTGAGTGCTCTAAAATATGTTACATGAAGTTGATATAGAGCATCATGATGCCAATAGAGATATGTCTGAGCAATCTTGCCGGAACCTATACTAATATCGAAATTGAAATTACGTTTTAGTTCTCTGAAATTAACAATTTGTTCCAATGTGCCATCGGGCTTTTGCAGCATCGTAAAACTCAAGTCCGGATGCTGGCTGAGCATCTGATTATGTCCTGGCTCAAATGGGCCTAAAACAGTTTTGGCCGATGCGGCAGATGACGTATTGTAGTGAGGAGTCTTAACGAAGCTGTCGTACTCTCGTTTGTGGCATTCGGCACACGATTCAGGACCAACGTAACCCAAATCAACAGAGTTTTGCGTGTGGCCAAGCGGCAAGATCGAAGCGGTATCGCGGGGAATCTCCAACCAACAGGGCGAATTTGGGTGCACGATTGTGTGAACCATGGGATCTGGATTATCCATGATCAAAAAACCTTGCTGAACCTCTTGGTCGGAAAGTATCTGACTGGTTGTAGGCTTGGTGTTTTCACGCTTGGTAATCTCACCAACGTTGTTCGGCCGCGTGGGAGCATTGGCGCGCTGCCAAACTATGTAGCCAAAACTACTGGCTGCCAAAGCAGCGCCAACAACCAGCGCGAATCCAATTTTCCAGTTCGTCGCCATGCACTGCCATTTCACTTCGGGATCTTTTACGGACTTGATCGTTTTTTCACGAACCACGCACGTCACATTGCATCTGATCGGCAATAGCCAAATGTTCACGGATCGTCTTGAGCCCGAATTCTCGCATCACATCCGCGACTTTCAATTCCGGTGACAAGCTTTCAATTATCGACCACTCTTCGTCTGCATACGAATTTATGCGAATCGCGGATCCGTATTTGCGCAGGATTGCCGGAAACTGCTGCACGTACGGCCATGTATGCATAAAAGACTTTTCTAGATTTATGGTTGCCGAAACCCAGCGCTGCCAGTGGTTCGTTGTTGCCAGTTCTGCACCATCAATATCGCAGATCTTGCTGGTACCTTTTGCGGTACTGGAAACTACCGCATACTGGTTCTGCCAGGCACGCGTATTGACCATTTGCCCACCGCCAAAAGCCGACGGCCAAAAGACAATTTCGGCCCCTTGATCACGAAGATTTCTCCAACCATCGTCCCACTGAATATCAAAACAAATCTGAATACCAATTTTGCCAAAGTCGGTTTCAAATACAGGAGTCTTGAGACTTCCTGGCTTAACCCCGCCATCCATTTCGCTCGTAGTAGCGTGGCTCTTGCGGTACTCTCCGACGTAGCCACCATTGCGGTCGATAACAATCGCCGAGTTATAGCAACCGAGCGAATCACGGGTATGAATTGGACAAATCACATAACATCGATTGTCAGCAGCCCATTTTGCCAGCGGCTCGGCCAATCCGTCCACACCGGAACGGGCAGCTTCCTGGATCGAAGCTTCCGGTTGACTTACATTCATCCGATGAAACGTCTCAGGCAAACAAACAATATCTGGCTGCATGTGGGCTGCTTCATCCAGCATCCCTATTAACCGTTCGATCATTTGCTGCATGGTCTTGGTTTGAATGCCTGCCTGACAGAGAGTGGCAATCGTGACTTCGCGCGGCAGCTTGGTTCGGCGTTGGACGTCCGCTGCAGCCAGCTGGGAATGAGTTGTCAGCATAGAAATAGCTGCCCCACCCGCGGCGGCACCCTTGAGAAAATGGCGTCTGTCGTCAGTCATTGGCTTACCCTATGCTCATGAAAACGGAGTCGGATACAATTTTTCAAGTTACATTTTCAGCACTATCATTATTTCAGCATGCCTGCTACCCATGTCGTGATGGAGTGATCCAAGCACGAACCGTAGTATAGCAAACATGATCTGACATCACGGTTTTCCAAGGAAAAAATTGAAATGTCGCAACTAGAAGGCTTTTCCGAGTTGTTCAAGCAGGCATTTGTGGACGAACTGCATAGTGCACGAGCCAAGATCGTGCATTGTCTAAACCAATTATCTGATAACCAAATTTGGTGGCGTCCTCGCGAAGACATGAATAGCATTGCCAATTTGATCTTGCACTTGTCTGGCAATGTTCGCCAATGGATTGTGTCAGGAGTGGGCGGTACTTCCGATAATCGAGATCGACCACGAGAATTTTCCGAACGCAGTCCACTCACCAGGCAGGAATTGTCGCTTAGACTCAAAGCGACTGTCCAAGAGGCCTCACAGGTAATTCTAACTGCGACGCAAAACCGCTTGGAAGCACGATTGAGTATTCAAGGCTTTGCAGTGTCCGGTGTAGAAGCCATCCTCCATTCCATTGCACATTTTCGCGGACATACGCAAGAAATCGTTCATCTCACGCGTCTACAACTCGACTCAAACTACATATTTGATTTCGTACCTACAACGCCAGAACAAGGGGCATAGGTTAGGCAAACCTATGTGGGAACGGGCAAGGAAACATCTGTTAGATACGAGCAAAAATAGGGATATTCAACGTGCCGGTACTATCAGCAAAGGAGTCTACGTGAATATCCAGTGCTTGCAGAAGGTTTAGATAGAAGTTAGATAATCGCTGGCCCCCACCGTCCCAATGGTGTCCGTGCTGAACTCCCAATCCGTTACCACCGGCTAATAAGGTTGGCAAGTTCGTCGGATTGTGCGTGGTGCTTGCACCGCTTCCATACAGGACCAGTGTATTGTCAAGTATTGGGCCGTCGCGATCCGAGTACTCGAGGAGTCGCTCGAGGAAGTGTGCGATTTGCTCGCTCAAGAATCGATCGTATTTGGCGAACTCCATTTGCCCTTGTTTATCACCAGCATGAGAAAGTTGGTGATGTGTTTGAGCTAACCCGAGCTTGAGCGGAAAAGTATCGCTAATCCCCATACCGTCTTCACGATTGAGCATGAATGCAACCGAACGCGTAATGTCCGCATCAAATGCTAACGCAATCAAATCAAACATAGTTTGATAATACTGCCCTGGCTCGTCCGTGTTGGAAATGTTCAGATCGAGGTGCGAGTAATCCTGTGATTTCAATGGGATATCTTTCCACCTCTGGGCAGCTATTAGCCTGGTTTCCACTTCGTTAAGTGAACTTAAATAGCTATCCAATCGCTGACGATCTACTTGTCCCAAATTGCGCTGAAAATCTTTGGCGCTTTCAATCACAGCATCCACCAATTTGGTTTCGCGAGCTTGCTGGTTGCGTTGCTTGTTAGTCACAGCGTAATCAACACGAAAAAGGCGATCGAACACACGGCGTGGTTCGTTTTCGGCAGGAACGGGGCGGCCTTCTAGATCATAGGAAATGGTACCAGTGCGTGACAAAAAACCGGTACCAGCATCAATGGACAACACCAATGAGGGTTGGCGACAGAACTGTTTGGTATGCTGAGCGATGAGCTGATCGAGCCCTACCGAGTTGTATGTCCCAGGTTTGGAATTATGCAAAGGTGCCCCGGTCAGCCACATATCTGAGCATTGATGTGGATCAGCCTTTGGTCCGTTGGGATGATAAAGCCCGCTTAAAAAACTCAGACGGTCGCGGAATCGAGACAAGGGCTCGGTTGATTTACCGAAAACAAATTGGCCATTCTCGATGCTCCGTGGAAACCAACTCCAATCGTCGATCCCATTCTCGGCTTTGGGTAAAGACATTCCATTGGCAGTGTAGATGGCACAGAAACGGCGAGGTTTGTGATCTGTAACCTGGCTGCCCATGGCTTCGAGAACCGGCAGAGCCAAGCCTACTCCGCCCAAACCTAGCAAAAATGCCCGACGATCCACGACTGTTGCTGTTCGCATATTACTTCTCAAGAAACATCGGACTGTTAATTATCAACCGCAATATGTCTTGTAACCGATAATCAGTAGGTTCTAAAGATAATAGATCCTGCTGCAAAGATTCAAGTTCTGCAAAGGCCAAATCGCGTCCCAGAGCATAAACCGCCAAGTGACGGGCCACACTAAAAGCGATTTGGTGATTCTTGTGGTCAACCAAGTAACGCCTAAAAGCTTGAAAACCGTTGATGTTTGTTCCATCGGGAAGCGTGGTTTGTCGATCAGTTTCGTCTAACCGACGAAACAATCCGCTTGCATCATATTCTTCGAATGCAAATCCCCAAGGATCTATCTTGGCATGGCATTCGCGACAGCCCGCTGCATCGCGATGTAGGGACAGCCTTTGGCGAAGACTCAGGCCGGTTGTGTCAAGCTGCAAAGCAGGTACATTTGGTGGAGGATCATCGGGAGGTTCAACGATGATCTTGCGGGCCAACCAAGCTCCTCGCTTCACTGGGTTGCCTTCACGGCCGTCCGATAAACCCGCAAGTATCGCAGCTTGACTCAACAATCCACCCAGGTCGGAACGCTCCGTTTCCAGGGGCATAAATCGAAAGCCACTCTCGGATTGATCTCCCAGCCCGTAGTAGCTAGCGACCGTTTCGTTGGCCAGGATGAATCGGCTTTCTATTAATGATGCAACTGGCAGATTGTGTTCCAGTGCGTACAAAAAGAACTGTATGGGCTCAGCAGATAACTGCACACGGACATCCCGAGTCAGTTTTGGGAACCGATCGCGATCTACCTCCAGAACTGCAAATTTATCCAAGGACAACCATTGAGTGACAAATTGTTCAACAAACCGCTGCGACCGCTGGTCGGTCAGTAACCGCGAAATTTCGTCTTCCAATTGCGATCGCAGTTCCTGACTGTCAGCTAATTCAATGAGGTTTCGGTCAGGTGGTCCGTTCCATATCAAATAAGAGAGTTTCGAGGCTAATTCGTAATCGTCTACGGGTTCTGGCTCTGGCGACTTACTCGCCTCTATCAAATAAAGAAACTGGGGCGATACCAAGATCATCTGCAGGGCGTCTTTAATTGCTTCGACGTAACTTACTCCCGCCAATCGTGCCTCCTTGTAAACCTCCCTAAATCCCTTTGTATCGTTAGATCGAACTGGACGTCGAAACGCTCGTTGTGCAAATCGGTTGATAATCTCAAAGGCATATTCGTCGGATTCCGAAGCTGTATCCGATTCTAATAACAAACAGGTGTGTGCCACAGGCGGCCAACTCTTCAGTAGCGGTCCCTCGAATTCCACTTGCTCAATTCTGAGTCTTGGCATATCTCGCCCGTCAGTAAACTCACTACGAATTCCGATTTCGCGGATGCCTGCTAAATAGTTATCGTTTTCAGCCTGAACATCTGGTGCAGGAAAATTGGCTATCGCACCCTCAAACACATAAGGATTCGCGTCCAATCCAACAACCGTTTGAATATCACCGACTTGACTCAGCGTACTACCACAATCTCGACGCAGTCCCAAATGCACTCCCAATTGAGGTTGGCGTTGTTCGAAAACTGAGAACTGCTTGGCGAGTGACGAATCATCTGGCAAGCGATTGAGAATCAGATGATCAAGTCGCCATGGTGAAGGCAGCTGGACTTCGACGGGTAACTCGCCCGCTGGCAAACGGACCGCCAGAAAGGCAGGAGTGTTGAGCTGCCCCGAGAATTCCCTTTCACCTAAATGTAACTTGATCGTTGGAGGTTTATCGGGAGCCAAAGTCAGTTCGCTGCGCATGGCATCGACTAAGGCATAAATCTCATTGCGTTCTAATGCACGGTTGTAGATTCGCAATTCATCCAACTCACCGCGGAACGGGTGGCCGTCGGTGTTTTGGCCAATCGTAAAAGGTATTCCCAGGGGATCGAGGTCGGCAGGACCAATATCTCCCTCTCCTGCCAAATAACCGTTGACAAAAATCTGTGAACTCTCACTCCTACGAACAATGATGACGACATGTTGCCACAGGTTGACCGAAAGCGCACCGCGAAACGTCTCCAGAGTAGCAATGCGTTCCTGTTGCCGATCGGTTGCTTGGAAACGCAACGTTCCATGTGCGTCGGTCATATCGAGTTGCCATCCGTGGCTCCAACGGGTTTGGGCCCTGGAAAGAATACCTGCTTGCCGCAACCGCCTAGGGCGCAACCACATGGAAATTGAGAAATCTCCGCTGCCAAGCTGAGGGGCATCTGACGACGCAATGACCGCCTTATCATCATTTTTGCCCAACCAAAGAGACTGTCCCAATGGTGATGAACGGAAACTCGCAGTACCAACCAAAACGCTCTCTGCCGCGCCGTCGACACTTTCTCCTTGAGTTCTCAAGTTACCGTCCATATTCCAGTGCCGAACCAATCCTCGTTGCAATTGTGTGGCATCTGAAAGGGACTGATCAATGGCTGAAACTTTCGCATGCACGTCGACTTGGTAGATTCCGCCCAAGGGTATATCGATCTTTGGCTTCTCCGCATTTACAACTACTGCACCTGACTGCCCCAAGGGCTGAGTAGGAATATCACGGTCCAAGAGCAATCCATCGTCATACTTTGCGGCTGTCACAGTAACGCGAAAGTTTCCATATTGAGGTAATTCGCGCAACGAGATCTTGAAATTTGCTTTAGGGCCGTACGTGCTTTCTACTTGAAATAGCTCGGCACTGGGAATCGCCGGTCGCAGAAGTAAACCACTAGGGATCGTTTCATATGCCAATCCCTTGGGATATCCCGTCGTACCGCGCATGCAAGCAAACACAGCGTGATAAATACTATGGTATTCTCGCCATCCGCGGACCGTATCGTTTCCTTGGTACCCTTCATTGAACCGATAGTTCGTCTGCATCCGAAAGGGTGTGAACTTGAACTGTTTGTCAGCCACCAATTCTTCAATCACAAAGTCATCGTTTTCAAGAAGTAAACTATTTGCTCCTAGAATGAGATCCTCAGGGAGAGGATCTGGATTGATTCCGCGTCCCAAACGTACGCGAAAATTTTGGATCTGTGGTGGTTGATCATCATCCACAATCGCAAGATCCAATGCTCGACGAGCAATTCGCAAGTAGCTTTCGATTAATAATGGCGAGGCCTGAAGTGTTTGCTGGTTGTTGGTAAAGCCGTCTTTGGAAACTGCATCATCTGGCAAGCCATCTGCCAGATTTTCCTGGAGGCCCAATAGTTCCTGAATTGTATTTTGGTATTGCTGGCGAGTTAACCTGCGCACTAGGCCGGTCTTGGGGACTGGTCGGCGACGGAATTGGTCAATGGCAGAAGCGGTCCATACCAGCATCCTTTCCATGTCTTCGCTCGATGGTTGAGGTTCTTCCACAGGAGGCATTTTGTGTTGCGAAATTTGGTGCGAAATGCGTTGCCAAATCGAAACATTGGATTCTGTGATTTCGGCAGTCAGAGAGTCCAACACAATGCCCGACGCCGGGTCTTTGGCACTATGACAACCCACACAATGCGTGGTGAAAAAAGGCCGTACAGCCGTCTCATAGCTGCTGTCTATCTCAATCTGTTGTGCACCAAGCGCGACATTGATGGCGGCTGTCAAAAGCAGACCATATGCGAGACTAATTCTTTGACTCAAGTGCATTGTTGCGTATCGAAAGCAATTGGTTACAAGACTACTGCCAGACATAATTGTAGACTAAAGAATTGCTACACAGGTGATCGCAAAATGATGTCGAGTGCCGCGCAATTCCAAGGCCAATTGTGTATTCTACGCGCGGCGTTAGGCTCCGTGTTCAACGGAGCAAAGTTACAGTTCCATTCAACCATCCATTTGGAATCTCACCGAGGTGGATGCGGCTGTGATTCCACCGGTTGGATTTCGTGTTTTGGCGAGGATTATGTTGCCAATTTGATAAGTGGCTGTACGTCCCGTGAGCCCAACGGGACGTTGTGCTACGGATAACAGTCTTCGAAGAGATAAGCTCTCGACTGGCAGGTGTCTTAGCCATAGGAGTGCGATTGGTCAGGTCCCAACATTTTTTCAATCTGAACCAGATTGCCGCCTCGTTCTCGCTCTACCTCCCAAAATTCCTCGCATTGCATGGAAGGGAGGGTAAGGCCTTGGCCGAGACAATGCCTAACCCGAAACTCTTCAATCCAAGCGGAGCAGAGTCAACCGGTAAATCAAGTCGCGTTCGGCTCCCGGGACCAACTAGGAAAAAGACATCGGCAACTTAGCTGCCCTCTAGCCATTCCAGCCGTAGTGGTCGCGCAACCATAAGATCTGTGCCGTGTGGTGTTCCCCATGCCAGGCATAGTTATTGAGAGCTTGCCACAAGCTGACCGCTTGGTTGGTCTCGGGATGGTGGAAACACCTAGCATATTGTTGTTCCGTCATCACGTTAAGAAGTTGTACCCACTTCTGATGTACTCCTTCCAGCAATTTCAGGGCCGGTTCAATGTCTCCATGGCGACTATCTTCCAGAAGCGCCCAATCCCCTTCCGCATACGGCTTGATCGTCGGATAGTTTTCAGTCAAAGCCCACTTGAAGCGAATAATAACATGTAGATGACTGTCGGCGACGTGGTGGGTTATTTGACGGATCGTCCAATTTCGATACAGCGTATCCAACTGTGTTTCTGTTAATCCAGCAACAGCCCCTCGCAGGCGATTGGGAGCCTGCTTGATTTTTTGGATCAATTGCAAACGGATTTCCCCATTGTACGACTCAACCGGCTGAAAATCCCCTGCCGGATTTCGCGGTGCCTCATGGTTCATTGTATGTACACCTTGATCACTTTTTCCAAATTGGCGAGAGAGAAATGATCGCTTGACCGAAAACTATTGTACGTCAATGCCGTTTCCTGTGGATGTCCAATCAATTTTTAACCTAGCTACCCGCAGGGAAACATTTCGGGACAATAGCAAATCGCTGAGTACTGCAAATGCTGCTTGCACTTAAAGCGCCGAACATTGATTGGGAGCGCATTACACACTCACCCCCAGCAGATTGTTCAGGTTACGACAGCAACTGCGAATCATGCTAGAGGTTGAAACTTCATGATGAAAAAAATGCGAATCGCGATTTCAACGTGTCCAAATGATACCTTTGCATTTCACGGATTGTTGTCGGGAGCTTCCAGTTCGTATGGTCTTGAAGTAGACATCGAACTACTCGATATCCAGCAGTTAAACTCCAAGTTGATGCAGGGCAATTACGACATTGCCAAAGTGAGCTTCCACGCAGCATTGACTCGCAGCGACCAACTTTGGGTCTTACCTGTTGGAAGTGCCCTTGGCTTTGGCGTTGGGCCATTGCTGCTGGCTGGGAAACCGCAAGATGTGCCGACTGATGTTACGCAACTGACACTCTGCCCTGGTCCAGAAACAACTGCCACGATGTTATTCAAGTTGTTCTATCCACAAACCACGCGAGTCGAACATGTTGTTTTCTCGGAAATCATGCCGCGGTTGAAGTCTGGTCAATGTGACTTTGGCGTTTGCATACATGAGGGAAGGTTTACCTATCAGGCCGAAGGTCTCTACTCGGTCTGTGATTTGGGAACTATGTGGGAATTCGACACTCGATTGCCGTTGCCACTGGGTGGCCTAGTCGTCAATCGTCAGTTACCTAGTGATGTTATCTGCCACGCAATACAAGCCGTTCGAGCGTCCCTAGAGTATGCAGTTGAAAACCCAGAACTGGCTCTGCCTTCGATGCGCAAGTATGCTCAGGAATTCGATGACGATGTTCTCATGCAGCATGTGAGCCTATATGTCAATGCATACACTCGGCAGCTAGGGCCCGAAGGTGCAGCCTCACTTCGTGTGCTATCTGAAAAAGCCAAAAACGTGGGACTCATTCCTGCTACTGCAGCGGATCTAGTAGTATTTGATGAAAGCGAGAACAACTTGTAGGACGGAAGCAAGCAAGCTGCGAGTTGCACCGACGTATAGCGATTGTTCTCAATGAATCGTTATCAAACGGGCAAAACACGCTACTCGTACGGGAAACATACTCTAATTCCTGTAACAAACAGGGCCTCGCAAAAGGTTGTTTTAATCTTCGTGGGTGAGTTGCGAGCGGAGCTCTGGAATCGAAAGACCCTCCCCGACCGCATCGCGGTCGACCCTCCCAAGTTTTGGGAGGGTTAGTTAGCAATGTGCGTGATTCAAGCCACCCTTCCAAGTTTTAGGAGGGTCAAATCGAATACAGCTAGCGCAAACTTCACGAAAGAGTAACGTTTTTTCGCACATTTGCTCAATGATTTCCTTGAAAACACACGCTATACGTCCGT